>JAJYXG010000077.1:0-19028 GCA_021791095.1 Pseudomonadota bacterium | reverse complement strand
CGACCGCGCGGCATTCGACGCGGCCGCCGGCGAGCGGCACGCGCAGCATGTTGGTGCGGTTGTTGCTGCCGAAGGAGACGTGGATCGGCGCCCAGGTGAAGCCCGACATGTTGCCGCGGCGCACCAGACGCTTGTAGCTGTTGACCGTCGGCGCAATGACGGCCGAGATCGCGTGCGCGTGCTTCAGCACGCCGGCGACGAACTGGTAGCCGAGTTTCGACAGCTTGAGGCCGTTGGCGTCAGCCTCGGAATCGAACAGGTTCTCGCCGGTTTCCAGGCTCGCCATCGACATGTTGAAGTGCGCGCCGCTACCGGTGCGGTCGGCGAAGGGCTTGGCCATGAAGGTGGCGAAGTAGCCGCGCTTCTTCGCCATTTCGCCCAGCATCAGGCGGAAGAAGGTGAAGCGGTCGGCCATGGTCAGCCCGTCAGCGTACTGAAAGTCGGTCTCGAACTGGCCGTTGGCGTCCTCGTGGTCGAAGGAATAGACGTCCCAGCCGAGGCCGTCCATCGCCTGCACGATTTCGTCGAGCAGGCCGTAGTTGTCGAGGAAGCCGCGCACGTCGTAGCAGGGCTTGGCCAGCGTGTCGCCATCGCTCGTCGGGACGAGGCTGCCATCCGGGTTCTGCTTGAGGACGAAGAACTCGGTTTCGATCCCCAGGTTGAAGCGCAGACCGAGGTCGGCCGCGGCTTTCAATTGCTTTTTCAGGATGCCGCGCGAGCAGGCTTCGAAGGGTTGTCCTTTCAGATAGAGGTCGCTGGCGTACCACACGACTTCGGGGTTCCACGGCAGGATGGCGGCCGAATTCAGGTCGGGACGCGCGGAGACTTCCTCGTCGTTCACTTCCTGCGGCACGCCATCGAGCGCGGCGCCGGTGAAGAGCTCGGAGCCGCCGGCCATCTGCTCGAAATGGGAAAGCGGAACGACCTTGCTCTTGGATACACCGTGCAGATCGACGAAGCTGGCGAGTGCGTACTTGACGCCGGCGGCTTCGAGGGCAGCCCTGGCGGCCTGAGTTTCGACCGCCTGGGTTTCGGATTTGGAATGCATGGTCATCGAATGACTCCTTAAAACGGGGGTGGGGTGATGCCGGCGCGTTCGAGGGGTGTAGCCTCGGTCAGCGCCTGGGTGAGTTGCTGCGCGAGTTCGCTGACGCAGAGGTCGAGCAGGGCTTTTCCGGCTTGTGCCTCGGCCTGACTCGGCGTGCCCACGGTGCCGTGCACGCTTTCGTCGTTCACTCGATACGAAAAAAAGCAACCGGCCGAGCGGTCAGGCTCGTCGACCGCCTTGTCCATGCGCACCAGTTCGGGATGCAGGGCCAGCATCAACGAAGTCTCGGCGCAGTTGGCGTGGAAGTTGGCGGCGTCCTCGTGATAGCGACGATGCGCCTCGTCCGAGATGTCCCAGATCGAACGCAACGCGACACGCATGTCCGGGTAGGTGTGGCGGATGTTCTCCAGCCCGCAGCGCAGCGGCGCCCAGTTGGTAACGTGGCCGTTGAGCAACAACAGGCGGTCGAAGCCGGCGCTGTGCAGCCACTCGGCGATTTCCAGCACCAGCTTCGATAAGGTTTCCGGGCGCAGCGAAATCGTCCCCGGCCATTTCGGCGAATGCCCGAGCGAGCAGCCGTAGGCCAGGCTCGGCAGCACCGGGATGCCGGTCAGCGCCGAAGCGCCGTGTGCCACCGCCTCGGCCGACAGCGTGTCGACCCCGAGCGGCAGATGCGGGCCGTGCTGCTCGGTGGCGCCCACCGGCAGGATCGCCATGCGGATGCCCTGGTCGCGCAGCGCGGCGACGTCTTCCCAGGTGAGGTTCTGCCAGAGAACGGGCTGGCCACTCACACCATTTCCCCCTGGATATTGAGCTGATCCAGCATGTCCTGGTCGGTCTTCATGCCGGAGGTCTCGCGGATGCGCGCGAGGATTTCCTTCTTCAGGCGCAGGAATTCCGGCGTGTGCTTCATGTCCTGCTCGCGCTCGGCCGGCAGGGGCACCTGGTAGATGGTGTCGATGCGGCCGGGGCGCGGCGCCATCAGTACCACGCGATCCGCCAGATAGATCGCTTCCTCGACGTCGTGGGTGACGAAGGCGAGCGTCGGCTTTTCCAATCTATGCACGTGCAGGATGAGGTCGTGCATCACTTCACGCGTCTGCGCGTCGAGCGCGCCGAAGGGTTCGTCCATCAGCAGGATTTCCGGCCGCCCCATCAGCGCGCGGGCGATGGCGACGCGCTGCTGCATGCCGCCGGACAGCTGGTTGGGGTAGGCGTTGGCGGCGGCGTTGAGGCCCATCAGGCTCAACAGCGCATCGGCGCGGCCGGAGGCGGCCTCCACCTCGGCCGAGGTGAGGGCCTCGCGGCCGTGCTTGAGGCGGCGGCTGAACTTGATGTTCTCCATCACCTTGAGCCAGGGATAGAGGCTGTAGTGCTGGAACACCATGGCGCGGTCGGCGCCAGGCCCGGCGACCGGCTGGCCGTTGGCCAGCACCTCGCCGGCGGTGTGATATTCGAGGCCGCCGATGATGCGCAGCAAGGTCGACTTGCCGCAGCCAGATGCACCGACGAAAGTGACGAACTCGTTGTCGGCAATGTCGAGGCTAACGTCCTTCAAGGCCTCGACGCGGTGGCTGCCTTCACCGAACACCTTGCCGACGTGCTGGATGGAAATTTTCGGCATGGTCATGATTTGAGATGAAGCCAGGGGAAGGCCTTGCGGTGCGCGAGGCGGAACAACTGGTCCATGACCAGGCCGATCAGCCCGATCAGGATGATGCCGACGAAGATCTTGTCGGTTTGCAGGAAGCGCTGCGCCTTCAGGATGGAGTAGCCGAGACCCGAGTTCGCGGCGACCAGTTCGGCCACCACCAGGTAGGTCCAGGCCCAGCCCATGGTGACGCGCAGGGTGTCGAGCAGCGCCGGCTTGGCGGCCTGGAAGATCACCAGCTTGAGGCTCTCGCCGCGGGTCGCGCCCATGGTCTGCGCCGCCTCGATCTGCGCCAGCGGCACGCGGCGCACGTCCTCGGCCATCATCAGCACCATCTGGAAGAAGGTGCCGATGAAGATGATGGAAATCTTGGACGATTCCTCGATGCCGACCCACAGCATCACCAGCGGAATGAAGGCCACCGCAGGCATGTAGCGGATGAAGTCGGTGAGCGGCTCCAGCACCGCCTGCACCGGGCGGAAGGTGCCGATCATCAGCGCCAGCGGCAGGGCGATCACCGCCGAGAACAGGAAGCCGGTGGTGACGCGGTAGATGCTGATGCCCATGTCGGACAGCAGGTCGTCTTCCGTGTACCAGGTCACCAGCCGCTTGAACACATCGACCGGGCCCGGCAGGAACACCTTGTCCACCGCCGCCCCGCTCGACATGACCCACCACAGGCCCAGCGGCACCAGCAGCCCGAGCGCGGCGAACAGCCAGTACTGCCTGCGGGACAGAGGGCCGCGGATCGCCCACATGCCGGGGCGGCGCGGCCGGGTGCCGGGTCTGGATTGCATCGTCATGTCACCTGGTTGCTTACTTGACGCCGGCGACTTCTTTGACCAGCGAGGCATCGATCCCCTTGGCGAAGTCGACCTTGCCTTCCATCAGCTTGTTGTCGAGCAGGAATTTGGAAATGGTCGGCGCGACACCCAAGAGCGAGGTGGGATCGGTTGCCGGTCCGAAGGCCTGGAGGTTGGCCTTCTGGTCGAAGAACTTGGTACCCGGCAGGAAGACCTTGTATTCCTTGGCATCCAGGCCAACCACCTTGGACATGATCTTCGCCGCTTCATCCGGATTGCTGCGCAGGAAAGCTTCGACGTCGTACCAGGCCTTGACCATGCCGACAAAGTCCTTGCGCTTGGCCTTGAGCGATTTCTCCTGCACCACCAGCAGGTCGGGCACCAGACCGGGAACGTCCTTCGAGGTGAACAGCGGCTTGCCTTTGCCGCTGGTCTGGATGGTATTCACCCAGGGATTCCACACCACGGCGGCGTCGACGCGGCCGGCCATGAAGGCGGCGGCGGCGTCCCCGGCGGAGAGGTTGACCACCTGCACGTCCTTCAGCGTCATACCGTGCTTGCTGAGGCCCATGGTGAGCAGGAAGTGCGACACGCTGAATTCCTCCAGCGCGATCTTCTTGCCCTTGAGATCCTTGAACGACTTGATCTTCGGACCGACCATCAGCGCGTCGTTTCCGGCCGAGTTGTCGTTGACCAGAATGGTCTTCAGCGCGATGCCCTTGGCCAGGGGCGCCATGGTGTCGCTCCAGGTCTGCGAGTTGCCGTCGACCTGGCCCGCGGACAGCGCGCTGATCGAGTCAGTGTAGTTGGCGAACCAGACCAGCTTGACGTCGGCGCCGTGCTTCTTGAAGAAGCCCTTCTGCTCGGCGACGTACCAGGCCACCCAGCCCGGCCAGTCGGACACGCCGATCTTGACTTCGGCTTGCGCCGTCAGAGGTTGCGTCAGCAGGACAAAACCGATGCTGGCGATGAGGGTACGGGTAAGGCGCGCGATATTCATGTGAAGCTCCTAAATGGAAGGCCAAAGTCGAGTCCGGAGAAAGCGTCGCGCAATCGCTGTCTCCCGGGCTTTTGTCCCTCCGTGGAGCCCCGCCTGAGCGGTGCCGGCAGCTCTCGGACCAGACATCTCAGAAGAGACCGGAACCCTAGCCACACATCGCGGTTCATGCAGGCGACGTGCGCCGCTTTTCCCGTTGCTGAATGATTAGCAATGGCTATGCCAAACCGGATAGATGAACGCAAGCCATTGAATATATTTTTATTTATTTAATAGAAAGGTGAGCCGAGCGGCTTTACCCACGAACCTGAAGCCCATTTTGGTGCGTCCATATTCGTCTTGCACCAAAACGGCTCCAATAGCATGAAGCATGAGCTTGACATGCGCGGTGTCGATCACGGCTGGACGCACAATCCAGACCTGCTTTCACCTGCTAGCAGGTTGCCATCTTGTGGCTCTTGGCAGTTGGAACGAAAAAACCGGCGTGTCTTATGCTTTATCCAACATCAGCCGCCGCGCACCCAGCTGCGTGGGCTGCCACTCCAGCTTGTCGTAGAAAGCGAGCGCGGGCGCGTTGTCGAGGTCGGCGAGCAGTTGCGCGCGAACGGCGCCCTGGCTGCGTGCCCAGTCCAGCACGGCGTCGAGCAGCGCGCGTCCCAGGCCTTTGCCGCGCCAGTCTTCGCGTACCACCACGTCCTCAATCCAGGCCGAGGGCGCGCCTTCGGCGGTTGAGATCACCAGTTGCGCGGTCGCCATGCCGATCGCGCGCGACGCGGGGTCGCGGGCGATGGCGATGTGGCCGGCAGGCGAAGCAAGCAGCTTAACAAGGCCGCGCCGTTGCTTGTCCGGATCCGGTGTGAAGTCCTGCTCGATCGAGAACAGCACGCCGAGCAGTTCGATCAGCTCGGGAATATCGGCTTCGGTGGCCGGGGTGATCGCGAACGACTTCATGTCTCGACCGGCGTGGGGTAGACGATGGTGGCGAGAAAGCGGATCGGCAGTTCGATCAGCCTTTCCGGGCCGTGCGGCACTTCGCCGCGGAAGCTCAGCGCATCGCCCGGCGTCAGCAGATAGGTGTGCTGGCCGTGTCGGTATTCCATGCGGCCTTCCAGCATGTAGAGGAACTCGGTGCCGGGATGCTCGAACACCGGGAAGGTCGCGTCCGGCGAATCGATGGTGATGAGGAAGGGCTCGAACAGCTTGGTCGGCCCCTGCTCGTGCGCCAGCAGGTGATAGGTGTGGCCGCGTTTGGTGCCGCGCCGCACGACTTCCATGCCTTCGCCCTTCTTCACCAGTTGCGCGCTGCCTTCGGGCACGTCGTAGTTGCGGAACAGGGTGGCAAGCGAGACGCCGAGCGCCTGCGCCAGACGGTGGAGGGCATCGAGGCTGGTGGCGGTCTGCGCGTTCTCGATTTTCGACAGCATGCCGCGGCTGATGCCGGCGCGGTCGGCGACTTCGGCGATGGTGAGGCCGTGGCGCAGGCGCAGGTCGCGGATCGCGTTGCCGAGATAGCGCTCCAGCGTGCCGCTTGCCGCGTCCGGCGTATCGGAGTCCAAGGTATCGGGCGAGGTATCCATGGGCGAATTATGGCACGACCGAATGATTCATATGAAGAAAAATAGTTGACCTCGGTTAATCACATGATGCATTATATGAACAAATGTTTCATTGTGAGAAAACCTGATGGCTGCCTCCCGCCGCTACACGCTGACGCTGTCCTGCCCCGACCGGGTTGGCATTGTCGCGGCCGTCAGCGGGCTGATCGCGCAGCACCAGGGGTGGATCGTCGAGGCCAGCCACCATGCCGATGAACCGGCGCGACGCTTTTTCCTGCGCCAGGAAATCCGCGCCGACTCGCTGTCTTTCGACTTGGCCACGCTGAAGGAAAAATTCGCGCCCATCGCTGCCCAGTACGGCATGGACTGGCGCATCAGCGACTCGGCAGAAAAGAAGCGGGTGGTGGTTCTGGTGTCGAAGCAGGAGCACTGCCTGTATGACTTGCTGGCGCGCTGGCAGTCGAAGGAGCTGGATGTCGAGATCCCCTGCGTGATCTCGAACCACGAAACCTTTCGCGGCCTCGTCGAGTGGCACGACATTCCCTTCCATCATGTGCCAGTGATGCCGGACAACAAGGACGCCGCCTACGCCGAGGTGCAGCGCCTGTTCGAGGAAGCGCGCGGCGACACCATGGTGCTGGCGCGCTACATGCAGATCCTGTCACCCGAACTGTGCCGCGCCTATCCGGGACGGATCGTCAACATCCACCACAGTTTTCTGCCCAGTTTCGTTGGCGCCAAGCCCTATCACCAGGCCTATGCGCGAGGCGTCAAGCTGATCGGCGCGACCTGCCACTACGTCACCGAAGACCTCGACCAGGGGCCGATCATCGAGCAGGACGTGATCCGCATCGACCATTCGGATTCGCCCGAGGACATGGTGCGCTACGGCAAGGACATCGAGAAGACGGTGCTGGCGCGCGGCCTGCGCTACCACCTGGAAGACCGCGTGCTGACCCACGGCAACAAGACCGTGGTGTTCCGCTAGGAGACCATCATGCCCTGGAGACTGCTGCGCTTCGCGCTCTCGAACAAGCACCCGGAACCGCGCATGTTCACGCGGCACGACCAGCTCAAGCCGGCGTATGACGTGGTCATCATCGGCGGCGGCGGCCACGGCCTCGCGGCGGCCTACTACCTCGCGCGCGACCACGGCATCACCAACGTCTGCGTGCTGGAGAAGGGCTACATCGGGGGCGGCAACACCGGGCGCAACACGACCATCATCCGCTCCAACTACCTGACGCCCGAGGGCGTGAAGTTCTACGACGAATCGGTGCGCCTGTGGCAGGACCTCTCCACGGACTTCGACCTGAATCTGTTCTACTCGAACCGCGGCCACTTCACCCTGGCGCACACCGACGCGGCGCTGCGCACCAGTCGCTGGCGCGCCGAGGTGAACAAGCACTACGGCATCGAATCGGAGGTGGTCGGCCCCGAGGCGGTGAAGCAGGCGGCGCCGATGATCGACCTGTCCTGCGGCGGCCATGCCCCCATCCTCGGCGCTCTGTATCACGCGCCCGGCGCGGTGGCGCGCCACGACGCGGTGGCCTGGGGTTACGGCCGCGGCGCCGACATGCGCGGGGTTGAAATCCACCAGCGCACCGAGGTGCTCGGCATCGACGTGGTCGGCGGCAAGGTCACCGGGGTGCGCACCAATCGCGGCAATATTTCCACCGGCAAGGTGCTGTGCGCGGTCGCCGGATCGACGCCGCGCGTCCTCGACATGGTGGGTATCCGCTCGCCAATCTATATCCATCCACTGCAGGCCATGGTCAGCGAGCCGGTCAAGCCCTGGCTCGATCCCATCCTGGTGTCCGGCAGCCTGCACGTCTACATCAGCCAGTCGGCGCGCGGCGAACTGGTGATGGGCGCGTCGCTCGATCCGTATGAAGTGCAGAGCACGCGCTCGACCTTCGACTTCCCCGAGGGGTTGTCGGCGCACATGCTCGACATGTTCCCCTTCCTGTCGAACGTCAAGGTGATGCGCCAGTGGGCCGGCATGGCCGACATGACGCCGGACTTCGCGCCCATCATGGGCAGGACGCCGGTCGAAGGCTTTTACCTCGACGGCGGCTGGGGCACCTGGGGCTTCAAGGCCACCCCTGTCTGCGGCAAGACGATGTCGTATACCGTCGCCCACGACCGCAACCACGACCTCATCACCGGCTTCACGCTCGACCGTTTCCGCAATTTCGAATTGACCGGCGAAAAGGGTGCCGCCTCGGTGGGCCACTGAGATGAAGATCATGACCTGCCCCGTCAACGGCCCGCGCGCCATTTCGGAATTCGCCTACGGCGGCGAGATCCGTCCCATGCCCGACCCCACGACCTGCAGCGACGACGCCTGGGCCGACTACGTGTTCAACCGCAACGGCTCGCCGGGGGTGAAACGCGAGTGGTGGTGCCACACGCCGTCCAATACCTGGTTCGTCGCCGAACGCGATACCGCGCGCGACGTGATCGTGCGCACCTATTTATATGCGGGGGACAACTGAGATGCGTCTGCCTCCCCAATCCGGCGAATGGATCGTCCGCAGCAAGCCGCACGGCTTCCGTTTCGAGGGCCGTGGATACACGGGCTTCGAAGGCGACACCATCGCCAGCGCGCTGTGGGCCGGCGGCGTCCGCGTGCTCGGCCATTCCTTCAAATACCACCGCCCGCGCGGCATCCTGTCCGCCGCCAACCACGACGTCAACGCGCTGATGCAGGCGGGCGGCACGCCCAACGTGCGCGCCGACGCGACGCCACTGCAAGCCGGCATGTCGCTCACCGCAGTGAACACCTACGGCTCGCTGGAACGCGATGCCGGCCGCTTCCTCGGCTGGTTCGCCCGCTTCCTGCCGGTCGGCTTCTACTACAAGGCCTTCCACAGCAAACGGCTGTTCCCGTTGTGGGAGCGCATGTTCCGCGCGATGACCGGGCTGGGGCGGGTTGACTTTTCCACCCCGCGCCTGCGCACGCCCAAGCGCTACGGCTTCTGCGACGTGCTGGTGGTCGGTGCCGGGCCGTCTGGCTTGAGCGCCGCGCTGGCGGCAGCGGAACAGGGGGCGGACGTGGTGCTGGTCGACGAGAACGCGCGGCTCGGCGGCAGCACGCACGGCGCGACGGAACTGATCAGCAAGGTCACGACGCATCCCAATATCCGCGTCTTTACCGATACCTGTGCCGCCGGCTACTACGCCGACCACTGGGTGCCGCTGGTCGAGCGCGACCGCATCTCCAAGATGCGTGCCCGTGCCGTCGTCGTCGCGGCGGGTGCCTACGAGCAGCCGGCAGTGTTCCGCAACAACGACCTGCCGGGGATCATGCTGGCCTCGGCGGCGCAGCGCCTGATCCGGCGCTACGCGGTGCGTCCGGCGCAGCGCGTCGTGGTGCTCGCCGCCAACGCCGACGCCTACCGGGCGCTGGCGGATTTCATTGATGCGGGCATCGAGGTGGCGGCGGTGATCGACCTGCGCGAGGCGGTACCCACCGAGCAGGTGGCTGTGCTCGCTGCGCGCGGCATCCCGCTGCATGCGGGACACGCCATCGTCGAGGCGCTGCCCGCCGCCGATGGCAAGCGCGTCGCAGGCGTGAAGCTTGCACCCGTGAACACGGCGGCGCCGGTGACGGAAATCCCCTGCGACGGCATCCTCGTGAGCGTCGGCTGGGCGCCCGCCGCGCCGCTGCTCTACCAGGCCGGGACGAAGATGCGCTACGACGCGGGCGTGCACCAGTTCGTTCCCGATACCCTGCCTGACGGCGTCTTCGCCTGCGGCCGCGTCAACGGCGTGCATGAGCCTGAATCCCGCCTGCTCGACGGCGAGTGTGCCGGCAGCGCGGCGGCGGCGCATTGCGGCTTCGGCACGATGAAGGCGATTAGCGTGCCCGCCGAGACCGCTTCGCCGACCCACCCCTGGCCCATCGTGCCGCACCCCAAGGGCAAGAACTTCATCGACTTCGACGAGGACCTGCAGCTCGCCGACCTCGAGAACGCCATCCAGGAGGGCTTCGACAATATTGAATTGATGAAGCGCTACTCGACCGTCGGCATGGGGCCGAGCCAGGGCAAGCACTCCAACATGAACGCACTGCGGGTGCTGGCGCGCGCCACCGGCTCGACGCCGGGCGAAGTCGGCACCACCACCGCGCGGCCGTTCTTCCATCCGGTTCCGATGTCGCATCTGGCCGGCCGCGGCTTCACCCCCGAGCGGCGCACCCCGATGCATGCCATTCACGCAACCGCCGGCGCGGTGTGGATGCCGGCCGGGGCGTGGCAGCGGCCCGAGTACTACGCGGTCGCCGGCCAATCCCGCGAGGAATGCATCGAGGGCGAGGTGCGGGCGGTACGCCACGGCGTCGGCATGATCGACGTCGGCACCCTTGGCAAGCTGGAAATACGCGGCCCGCAGGCGGCCGAGTTCCTCGAGCGCGTGTACATCTCGAAGTACGTCGGGCTCAAGGTCGGCATGACGCGCTACGCCGTGATGTGCGACGAGTCCGGCGTGGTGATCGACGACGGTGTGGTCGCGCGGCTGGCCGACGATCACTTCTATTTCACCACCACGACCTCGGGCGCGGCGCTGATATACCGCGAACTGTCGCGCTGGAACACGCTGTGGAAACTGGACTGCGGCATCGTCAACCTGACCGGCGCGATGGCGGTGATGAACCTCGCCGGGCCCAAGGCGAAGACGGTGCTCGCCAGCCTCACCGACGCCGACCTGTCCTTCCCCTACCTCGCGGTGCGCGAGGGCAGCGTCGCCGGCGTGCCGGCGCGGCTGCTGCGGGTCGGCTTCGTCGGCGAATGGGGCGTCGAAATCCACGTGCCCGCCGAACACGGCGCGGCGGTGTGGGACGCGCTGATGAAAGCCGGTCAGGCGCACGGTATCCGTCCCTTCGGCGTCGAGGCGCAGCGCCTGCTGCGGCTGGAGAAAGGCCACCTCATCATCGGCCAGGATACCGACGGCCTCACCACGCCTGGCGAGGCGGCGCTCGACTGGGCGGTGAAGATGGACAAGCCCTTCTTTGTCGGCCAGCGCAGCCTCAAGGCCATCGCCGGCAAGCCGCGCCGCCAGCAACTGGTGGGTTTCATGCTGTCTGCCGACCATGCGGGCGAAGCGCCGAAGGAATGCCATCTGGTGATCGAAAACGGCGACATCGCCGGCCGCGTCACCAGCATCGCCTGGTCGCCGTCGCTGTCTCGCCACATCGGACTTGCCTATGTGCAGCCGGACATAGCGCAGGCGGGCCAGAAGTTTTCGATTCGCCTGTCGGATGGATCGATGGTCACCGCAAATGTGGTGAAGACGCCTTTCTACGACCCCGACAACCTGCGGCAAAAGGAGGCGACATGAGCGCGATCACTTTTGAAAACGTCTCGCGCACGCCGCGCGCCGGGGTGAAGGGCCCGGGCGCCGCCGCCTGGCTCGCCGCGCTCGACCTGCCGGTGCCGCGCGCGCCCAACACTTGGCTGCCGCTGCCCGGGGGGCTCATCGCGCGCCTTGGCCTCACTGAATTCCTCGTCGATGGATCGGAGGCTGCGAAGCTCGCCGCACCGCTCGTGCCCGGTGTCTATCCGGTGCTGCGCCAGGACACGGCGCTGGTGCTGCACGGCGCGCGCCTCAACGAGCTGCTGCTGGAAACCTGCAGCGTCGACTTCCGCGCGCTCGATCTGGCTGCGCGTCCGGTGGTGCTGACCTCGATGGCCGGCGTCGGCGTCACCGTCATTCCGGGTGAGGAAGGCGGCATGCCGTGTTGCCGTATCTGGTGCGACGGCACCTACGGCGAATGGTTTTTCGAAACGCTGGCCGGCGTCGCCGGCGAACTCACGCAACCCGGTCATCCATGCAATCAGGGGGTCACAGCATGAATCTTGCAGAAGCCAAGAAATTCCTCGCCAAGAACAACGTCAAGTCTGTGCTGGCCCAGTTCGTGGATATTCACGGCACGGCCAAGGCCAAGTCGGTGCCGGCCGCGCACTTCGAGGACATCCTCAACGCCGGTGCCGGTTTTGCCGGCTTCGCGGTGTGGGGACTCGGCATCGAACCGCACGGCCCCGACTACATGGCCGTCGGCGATCTCTCCACGCTGTCGCTGGTGCCGTGGCAGCCCGGCTATGCACGCATCGTCTGCGACGGCCACGTGCACGGCAAGCCGTGGGATTTTGATGCGCGCGTCACGCTGAAAAAGCAGATCGCCCGCCTCGACAAGCTGGGCATGACTTTCATGACCGGCCTCGAGCCCGAATTTTCGCTGCTGAAGCGCAGCGTTGCAGGCCAGATCGTGCCGTGCGAGGACAGCGACACCCTGGCCAAGCCCTGCTACGACTACAAGGGCCTGTCGCGCTCGCGCGCCTTCCTCGACAAGCTGGTGGACAGCCTGGTCGCGGTCGGCATCGACGTCTACCAGGTCGACCATGAGGACGCCAACGGCCAGTTCGAGATCAACTACACCTATGCCGATTGCCTGACTTCGTGCGACCACTACATCTTCTTCAAGATGGCGGCCGCCGAGATCGCCAGCGAGATGGGCCTGATCTGCTCGTTCATGCCCAAGCCCTTCGCCAACCGGCCGGGCAACGGCATGCACATGCACATGAGCCTGTCGGACGGGAAGAAGAACCTGTTCCTCGACAAGAAGGACACGCGCGGCCTCGACCTCTCGCCGCTGGCCTACCAGTTCGCCGCCGGCCTGCTCAAGCATGGCCCGGCGCTGGCTGCGATCTGCGCGCCGACGGTGAACTCCTACAAGCGCCTGGTCGTCGGCCGCTCGCTGACCGGTGCGACCTGGGCGCCGGCCTACATCAGCTACGGCGACAACAACCGCTCGTCGATGGTGCGCGTGCCCGGCGGCCGGCTCGAGCTGCGCCTGCCCGACGGCGCCTGCAACCCCTACCTCGCCACCGCCGCGGTGATCGCCGCCGGCCTCGACGGCATCGAGCACAAGCTCGACCCGGGCGAGCCGCACAACATGAACCTCTACGAACTCTCGGCCGCCGAACTGAAGAAGGAAAAGATCGGCATCCTGCCGCAGAACCTGCACGAGGCGCTCACCGCGCTGGAAAAGGACAAGGTGATCCGCGGCGCGCTGGGACCGGTCGCCGACGAATTTCTCAAGCTCAAGCACATGGAATGGGTCGAATACATGCGCCACGTTTCCGAGTGGGAAGTCGACAGCTACCTGGAATTTTTCTGAAAGGACTTTGCCATGTGTGGAATTGTTGGATTGCTGGTGAAGAAGCCGGCGTTGAGATCCCGCCTCGGCGAACTGATGGTGCCGATGCTGATCGGCATGACCGAGCGCGGACCCGATTCGGCCGGACTCGCCGTGTTCACCGAACCGCTGGCGGAGAACATGCGCAAGATCAGCCTGTATTCGGGGATGTGCGAGGAAGGCGCGGACTTCAACTGGCTCGGCCTCGGCCATGAGCTGAAGGAGCATCTTGGAATTGATGCGACGATCACGGCGCAGGGCAACCACGCCATCCTCACCGCGGCCATCGCGCCCGAGCCGGTCAAGCGCTGGATCAAGGAGCGCCATCCCAAGCTGCACATCCTCTCCACCGGGCGCGCGATCGATCTTTACAAGGACATCGGCACGCCGGCCGAGGTGGCCGCACGCTATGCCTTCAGCGGGCTCGCCGGCAGCCATCTGGTCGGCCACACACGGATGGCGACCGAGTCGGCAGTGACGCCGGACCGCGCCCATCCGTTCACCGCCGGCGAGGATTTCTGCCTGGTGCACAACGGCTCGCTGTCGAACCCCTACGGCGTACGCCGCATGCTGGAGCCGCACGGCATCCGCTTCGAAACCGACAACGACACCGAGGCCGCCTGCCGTTTTCTCGAATGGCGGCTGCGCGAGGGCGACGATCTGGAAACCGCGTTGCAGAAAGGCTTCGAGGCACTCGACGGTTTCTACACCTTCCTCATGGGCACGGCGGACAAGCTGGCCCTGATCCGCGACCCCTTCGCCTGCAAGCCGGCGGTGGTGGCGGAAACCGACGACTACGTCGCGATCGCCTCCGAATTCCGTTCGCTGGCCCATCTGCCCGACATCAAGCATGCCCGGGTATTCGAGCCGGCCCCCGAGGAGATGTACGTATGGAACGCATGAGCTTCGACCTCGCGCAAACGCCCCTGCGCGAGCTGAATTCCTTCCTCCATCGGGACGCTCCGGCCAAAGGCGTGCAGAAGGTGGTGGTGACGAATCCGGACGGCGCGCACAACATCGCCGTCGGCCTCGACTGTCCAGTCGAAGTCGACGTGCACGGGCACGCCGGCTATTACGCCGGCGGCATGAACAAAACCGGCACGGTCACGATCTTCGGCAGCGCCGGCACCGGGGTGGCCGAGAACATGATGTCCGGCCGCGTGCATGTGAAGGGCTTCGCCTCCAACGGCGCCGGCGCCTCGATGCACGGCGGCCTCCTGGTGATCGACGGCGACGCCGGCCTGCGCTGCGGTATTTCGCTGAAGGGCGGCGACATCGTCGTCGGCGGTTCGGTCGGCAGCTTTTCTGCCTTCATGGCGCAGGCCGGCCGCATGGTGATCTGCGGCGACGCCGGCGATGCGCTCGGCGATTCGCTGTACGAGGCGGTGCTTTACGTGCGTGGCAGCATCAAGTCGCTCGGCGCCGACGCGCAGATCGAGCCGATGAGCGAGGCCGACTACGCCGCCGTCAAGTCGCTGCTCGATGCGGCAGGCATGCAGCACGACCCCAAGGACTTCAAGCGCGTGGCCTCGGCCCGCAGCCTTTATCACTGGAACGCCGACGCGGATCAGGAGTACTGACATGAGCAGCAACGACCATTCCAAACCTGTCGCCAAAGAGGAATCTTTCGGCTACGACAGCAAGACCATCGCCTATATCCGCAACGCCGCGGCGCACGGCCTCTATGAAATCCGCGGCATGGGCGCCAAGCGCCAGCTGCCGAACTTCGACGACCTGGTCTTCCTCGGCGCGTCGCTGTCGCGCTATCCGCTCGAGGGCTATCGCGAGAAGTGCTCGACCAAAACCGTGCTCGGCACCCGCTTCGCGAAGAAACCGATCGAGCTCGAGATCCCGATCACCATCGCCGGCATGAGCTTCGGCTCGCTGTCCGCCAACGTCAAGGAGGCGCTGGGGCGCGCCGCGACCGAGGTCGGCACCTCGACCACCACCGGCGACGGCGGCATGACGCAGGAGGAGCGGCAGTCGTCGAAGACCCTGGTCTACCAGTGCCTGCCGTCGCGCTACGGCTTCAACCCGGACGACGTGCGCCGCGCCGACGCCATCGAGATGGTGATCGGCCAGGGCGCCAAGCCCGGCGGCGGCGGCATGCTGCTGGGGCAGAAGGTGTCGCCGCGCGTTGCGAAGATGCGCACGCTGCCGGCCGGCATCGACCAGCGCTCGGCCTGCCGCCATCCCGACTGGACCGGCCCCGACGACCTGGCGATCAAGATCCAGGAACTGCGCGAGCTGACCGACTGGGAGAAGCCGATCTACGTCAAGGTCGGCGCCACCCGCACCTTCAACGACGTCAAGCTCGCGGTGCATTCCGGCGCCGACGTGGTGGTGGTCGACGGCATGCAGGGCGGCACCGCGGCGACCCAGACCTGCTTCATCGAACACGTCGGCATCCCCACGCTGGCAGCGGTGCGTCAGGCAGTGGATGCGCTGGAAGACCTCGACATGATGGGCAAGGTGCAGCTCATCGTTTCCGGCGGCATCCGCTCCGGCCCCGACGTCGCCAAGGCGCTGGCAATGGGTGCCGACGCCGTGTCGATCGGCCAGGGCGTGTTGATCGCGCTGGGCTGCAACCACGACAGCTACTATCAGAACAGCGCGCACCACGACGCCAGCGCCGGCTATGCCGCACTCGGCACCGTGCCCGGCTACTGCCATCACTGCCATACCGGAAAGTGCCCGGTCGGGATCACCACCCAGGACGCCGTGCTGGAGCAGCGGCTGACCCCCGAGGTCGGCGCACGGCATCTGAAGAATTATCTGAAGACGCTGAACATGGAGCTCACCACCATCGCGCGCGCCTGCGGCAAGCAGAACGTGCACCACCTCGAGCGCGAAGACCTGGTCGCGCTAACGCTGGAAGCGGCGGCGATGGCGCGGGTGCCGCTGGCGGGAACCAACTGGATTCCGGGTGTTTCCGGGTTCTGATCCTGCCTGAGTTGTCCGTGGTTCCCGCTGTTGCCGGGAACCGTTTTTGCCCCGTTCGTCAATTCGTCCCGCCAACACCGTCGATCCTGATCCACCCAGCCTGGCTTCACGCCCTGAGCGACCGTCAACGTGCCGCCCACCCTCCCAGGCTAGCGTTTCTCACAGGCATGCCCCCCCAAGTCCAATTCACCGGGCGCACTTAGGTTTTAAATAATCGCACGCTTGAATGGCAGTAACCGGCCCAGGAGCGGCGCTCAGGTTGGAGTGCTTGACCGTCTCTTGTTCGGCCATTGCGGCCGCCGGAGTCAGAGCCAACGTGGTCCGCTATGCGGACTTGAGCAGCCTCTGATCAGGAATTCACGCCGAACGCATACTCCCGCCCCTAAGCGGCCCGTCATGGCTTAACTCCCAGCGTATCGGCCTACGGCGAGACCAATCTTCGCCTAAGATGAAGATTCGTTGATCAAGGAGGGGGATGCCATGATTATTCGAAAATGTATATCGATCTTAGTGCTGCTGACCTGCGCTGCTTCATCATCAGGTGCCGAGTTATCTAAAGAACAAGAATATGAATGCCTTTCACTGATTGCGGTTTTACCTGTAATGGCTAACCCAAGAATGCAAACGTTGGGCGACAGAGCATACGAAATGGGGGGATCCTCTTTATTGATGCAGCAAATACGGAACTTAGCGGATGAGGGTGTTCCAGAAGCTCTCTACTCTCTGGGTGTGCTGTACGAAAACGGCTACTGCGTACCAAAAGATATAGAAAAAGGGCGTTCCCTTTACAAAGAAGCAGCAAGACATGGAAGTCAAGAGGCTAAAGAACGGCTTAGCAAATGAAATTCTCTGTTGGGCACTTCATGACATGCTGTTGGGACCGGTATCGGCCATATGCGGTCATCTGAGAATTCCTCCCACAGCAGACATTCGGTCCGGATTATCATTACACATACGGACAGACCGGTACGTGATTAGTGATATAGATGATGACTGACGAAGATGTGGAACAAGTAAGACAAAAATACATTGACCTATTGCACCCACTTTTCTTGCCAGAAGATCCTGTTAGCAACGACATCATTCAGTATTTTGCGTCCTTGCTCAGAATCGTAGGGATGGAAGATAAGGGATGGGATCCATATCTTGAATCCAGAAGCACGCTAGAAGATATTAACGCGATACTACAGTCGAAATACTCAAAAGAAATATTTCCAGATAAAGACTTCACAATGTGGAGAATGGGCTTATTGATGTATAGCCACATTGTGGAAATGGACGCACCTTATGAAGTAATTACAAATCTTTTAAGGTTCCGTCTGGGAAAAGGCTACAGCCCCAATCCATACTATATGTTCTTAAATAGTAAGGAACGAAAGCAATTCGAGCGATCAGGGTTGTATCCATTCCAAAAGATTAAAGTCATCAAGAAACTGTCAGCTGAGGCAGGCATGCCCGATGTGGGCGGCATATTCGATGACTTTTACGACAGCAAACTTAGGAATGCTATAAGCCACTCTGATTACACCTTAACGGATGAACAATTCCGGATTAGGAATGGCACTGGGGCAGTTGGCGCGTATAGCATTCCGTTAGAAGATCTAAATGTAACAATCACAAAAGCCAAGCAGTTCATCTCTGTCGTTTTTGGTTTGGACAGGTCTGTAAGAGAGCTGTGGGGCCAGAGAAGACAAGAAGCGATTCCATATGATCCTGTATACAAGGGTCTGATTGAGGTATTGGTAGATGATGAGAACCTTATGTGTGGCTTCAAGGTACACTGGCCAAATAACTCCGAGTCAATCTATCGCAGAACACAAGACGGTATCAACATGGTGAATTGCATGTTGGATTTACGGAATGCAAAAGTGGAATTTATGGTGGGGCTGTATGCAAGAAACCCCGGCGGGTTCAGCCCGCTCGTCGAATCAGACGGAAAGCCCGCGTACACCCAAATTGAGGGGACAGGTAGAATCCCAGTCTGGAATCCATAGAACATACACTTAACAATGCCTTCCATCCGACGCGATCGCTAACGCACCCGCTCGGCTTAAGGCAGGTGTTGAACGTCTGCTTTTCAGACCGGCCAGCTTCCGCTTTGGGTCGATAGCCGCCCACGACACCCGGTTTCAAAACAGGAGGTCCGGCGTAAAACGCTGCCGGCAGCAGTTTCCTCATCAAAATTCCGAACGAAAAAAAGGGGCGCTCTGCAGAGCGCCCCAGTTTCCCTCGGAGAAAGGATGGTTTACATCGTGTAGGCCCGTTCGCCGTGAGAAGCGGTGTCCAGACCTTCGCGTTCATGTTCTTCCGGCACGCGCAGCCCCATGGTGAGATCGACCAGCTTGAAGAGCACGAAGCTCACCACGCCCGACCACACGATCACGGTGCCGACACCCCACAGCTGGCTGATGATCTGCCCCGTGGCGTTGAACTCGGCCACTGCGCCGGCGGCGTAGTCATACACGCCAGAGCCGCCCAGAGCCGGGTTGGCGACGATACCGGTGCCAATGGCGCCGATGATGCCGCCGATGCCGTGCACGCCGAAGACGTCGAGCGAGTCGTCATAGCCCAGCGCCTTCTTCAGGCCGGTCACGCCCCACAGACAGGCCACACCTGCCACCGCGCCGAGGACGATTGCCGCCATCGGGCCGGAGAAACCGGCAGCCGGGGTGATCGCCACCAGACCGGACACAGCACCCGAAGCCGCACCCAGCATGGAGGGCTTGCCGCGGATCATCCACTCGGTGGCCATCCAGGCGAGCGCTGCCGCAGCCGCAGCCAGCACGGTATTCAGCAGAGCCAGTACGGTGGTGCCGTTGGCTTCCAGGTTGG
>JAJYXG010000112.1:0-3131 GCA_021791095.1 Pseudomonadota bacterium | reverse complement strand
GATCTGCAACGCCGGCCATGGCCACGGTCGCAGCGACGCCAGCGGCCATGCCCACGGCAGCGGACGTCGCGACGGCGGCCGCCCGGCCCCGGCGCGTACCGACTCCGGCCGCCGCGGCAGTTCCAGCGCGCCACGCCGCGACGGCAACCGCGGCTGATCCCGCCACCAGTCCGCGGCCACGGTCTGCGAGCCATGGGTGCGGACTGGCGCATCAAAAAAAGGCGATCCGGACTGGGCTGCATGTTGTCATGGCGGCCCGGTCCGTTTTGCACCCGGTGCTGGCGTGCCGCCGGGTGGCCGTTCTGCGGCCATGATGGCCGGGATCGACCTGTTGCCGTCTGCAGTGTTGGACTTGGACCGTGCGTCTGAATTCACCGGCCTGCGCGACTTTTCGCGCAGATTCGGTGGAATGATGGCTTGGGCATCAGACCCTTCCCTGGGAATGTGAACTCATGTGAATGAGGTCAACGATGTCAGCGCCGCTTGCGCTACCAATGACAGAGCGGTCTTTAACCAGGGACGCGAGGATGCTGCTTAGCCGATGAATCTTGATGCCTCGCTGAGCGATGAGATCCAATTCCGGTTCTAACTTCACGACATTCCAACACCGCGACCGGGAATCGCGCCACGCCCGCGGGTCGCAGGCGAAGCCTGGGTCAATCAAGGAAGGAGAGGAGGGAGACGTCGGGCGTTCAGAGCCGGGAGACGAATTCCTCCGGCCGGGGGCGCGGGCGTATCGGCTTGCGGTGTTGCACGGTGCCGATGGCCAGAAAGCAGACCGCGCGTTCCCCGTCCCGTAGCCCGAACAGCCGGCGCATGCCGTCGGTGTCGAGGGCCTGGCCGCTGACGAGGCCGGCGCCGAAGCCGTTGGCGTGCGCGATCAGCAGGATGTTCTGGATGGCGCAGCCCAGCGAGACCAGGCGTTCCTGGGCGGGGATTTCCGGGTGGCCGTCGGCATGCTCGCGGACGATGGCCAGTGCCAGGAATGGCCCCCGATGCGCCTTGTCGCGAGCCTCGGCCAGCGCATGGTCGTCGGCGTTCGGATCGCGTTCGCGCAAGGCCGCCGCGAACACTTCGCCCAGGGCGTCGCGCCGGTCGCCGGGAACGACGACAAAGCGCCAGGGCAGGATCTGGCCGTGATCGGGCGCGGCTGCCGCCGCCAGGAAAAACGCCTGGATCTGCGCGTCGCTGGGCCCCGGTTCGTGCAGGCGCTTGGGTCCGAACTGCTGTCGCGTCTGAATGATGGTCGCGGCCAGTTCGGCATAGGCCGGAGCCCCCGGTGGCGTCGGAGCGGGCGGCGTGGGTTCCGTCACGGCGGACATGGCGATTCTCCTGGAAGGCCAATGGGAGCGATGATCCTGCGCACCAGCGTCCGGCTGTCGCTGAAGCGGGGCATCAGCAGGGCGTTGGCGCATTTTTGCGACTGTAGTACCACCACGTCGCCACCACGCACAGCACATAGAAGACGATGAACCCATACAATGCCGGCTGCGGCCCGCCGGTCAGGGCAATGGACGTGCCGTAGCTCTTGGGGACGAAGAAAGCGCCGTAGGCCGCCACCGCCGAGCTGAAACCGATGACTGCCGCGGCCTCCTTGTTCGCATCCTTCACCGCCTGTTCCTGCGCTGTGGCCGCCTGGCCGGCGACGGCACGCTTGCGGTCGGTGAGGAAGATGACCGGGATCATGCGGAAGGTGGAGCCGTTGCCGATCCCGGTGGTGGCGAACAGCAGCATGAACGCGGCGAGAAAGCCGCTGAAGCTGCCGCCCTGCCCGGCATGGGGCAGGAAGCTCAGCACGGCGAACACGCCCAGGGCCATCACGATGAAGTTCCAGAACGTCACGCGCGCGCCGCCGAGCTTGTCGGCCAGCCAGCCGCCCACGGGCCGCACCAGCGCGCCGACGAGGGGGCCGAGCCAGGCGTAGTCGAGGGCGTTGATGCCGGGGAATTGCGACTTGATCAGCAGCGGAAAGCCCGCCGAATAGCCGATGAAGGAGCCGAAGGTGCCGGTGTAGAGAAAGCTCATGATCCACGTGTGCTTGCGCCTGAAGATCACGGCCTGGTCGGCGAACGAGGCCTTGGCATCGGCCAGGTCGTTCATGCCGAACCAGGCGGCCAGCGTCGCGGCGACGATGAACGGCACCCAGACCAGTCCGGCGTTTTGCAGCCAGAGCTGAGTGGTCTTGCCGCCGACCACGGCGGTCTGCGGCCCGCCGCCCAGGACGCCGTAAACCCCGGCGGTGATCACCAGCGGCACGATGAACTGCACGATGGACACCCCCAGATTCCCCAGACCGGCGTTCAGCCCCAGCGCCAGGCCTTTTTGCGCCTTGGGGAAGAAGAAGTTGATGTTCGCCATCGACGAGGCGAAATTGCCGCCGCCGAAGCCGCTGAGCAGGGCCAGGATGACGAAGATCTCGTAGGGCGTGTTGGGGTTTTGCACCGCGTAGTAGATGCCCATGGCCGGCAGAAGTAAGGACGCGGTGGAGATCGCGGTCCAGCGCCGGCCGCCGAAAATCGGCACCATGAACGAGTAGAAGATCCGCAGCGTGGCGCCGAACAGCCCCGGCAGCGCCGCGAGCCAGAACAGCTGGTTGGTGGTGAACCTGAATCCCACCTGCGGCAGCTTGACCACCACCACCGACCACACCATCCAGACCGCGAAGGCCAGGGTGAGGGCCGGGATGGAAATCCACAAATTGCGGTTGGCGATGCCGTGGCCCTGGCGCTGCCAGAACGCGGCGTCTTCGGGGTTCCAATGCTGGATCACATGACTGGACATGATGATTCTCCTGTTGATTTAGTCGCGGGCGGCATGGGCAGGTTGGGCTAGCGCGAGCCCGCCTCCCGATGCACGGGCGTCGTCGTGCGACGCGGGGGGTTTGAAAACGTCGGTCCGGCGGACCTCGGTGAAGAACATCCACGCCAGCGACACCGACACCACGCCGTACATCAGCATGAAGGCCGAGGAGCGGATGCCGGTGAGGTCGAGCAGCGCGCCGAACAGGATGGGCAGCAGAAACCCGCCCATGCCGCCGGCCAGACCGACGATGCCCGAGACCGTGCCGATATTGGCCGGGTAGTCGTCGGCGATGTACTTGAACACGCTGGCCTTGCCGAAGGCGAAGGCGA
>JAJYXG010000113.1:0-19393 GCA_021791095.1 Pseudomonadota bacterium | reverse complement strand
CCGGGCTGATCACGGCCCCTGCATTGTCTTCGCTGCCGTCGATGCCGTCGGTGTCGCACGCAATCGCCCACGCAGGCGTGTCCGCCAGTTCAAGCGCCAGCGCCAATAGAAATTCCGCATTGCGGCCGCCGCGACCGTGTTGCGGCCGCAGCGTGACGGTCGTCTCGCCGCCGGAAATCAGCGCGAGTGGCTGCCGCCGGGCCAATGCACGCACCAGCGCAGCCTGTTCCCTGGCCGCCACCTGGGCATCGCCGCTGATGCAGTCGGACAGCACCATGGCGGGAATGCCGCGCTGCTCGAAATGCCGGGCCGCGGCCTGCAGGCTGTTGTATGCACTGGCGATGACACGGTTTTCCATGCGGGCGAAACAGGCATCGCCCGGCTTGGGGCTGTCGGCACGACGGCCGGCGGCACAGGCTTCGAGGTGATCCTTGACGCCTGCGGGCAAGGCGATCCGGAAGCGCTGCAGCCGCTCGAGCGCGTCGGCGCAGGTGGTGGGATCGGGCGCGCAGGGACCGGACGCGATATGGGTCGGATCATCGCCGACGACGTCGGAAATGATCAGCGCCAGCCCTGGAGCACCGTGTGCCGCCTGCGCCAGGCGTCCGCCCGACAGGCGAGTGAGGTGCTTGCGGACGGTGTTGATGTCGTGGATGGTCGCGCCCGCGCCGAGCAGCGCCTTGGTCACCTGGCGCAGTTCCTTGAGCGTCACGCCTTTGACCGGCGCGGCGAGCAGGCTGGAGCCACCCCCTGAAATCAGTGCCAGCAGCAGATCGTCCGGCCCCAGCTGGCCCGCCATGTCCAGCATGCGCAAAGCGGCTTCCTCGCCGCGTCCGTCGGGCAGAGGATGGCTGGCCTCGACGACCTCGATGCGCCGTGTGGGCAGGCCGTGCTGGTAGCGGGTGACCACCAGCCCGGAGAGGGGCGCGTCCGCTGGCCAGTGGGCTTCGACCGCGGCGGCCATGCTGGCGGCCGCCTTGCCGCCCCCGACCACCAGGGTGCGGCCGCGCGGCGGCGCGGGCAGGTGCGGTGGCAGGATGTGCGCAGGGTCGGCTGCGGCCACCGCGGCGCGGAAGGATTCCAGCAGCAGGCCTGAGGGGGCCGCAGGAGGGTTCTCTGGAGGGGCGCTACGACCTTTCTGCCGCAGTGTGCGTAGATTCATCTCGCGTAACCGGAAAACACATTGTTGAATTGTAGTTGCCCGTGGCTTGAGCTGGCGGCCAGCGCAGCGAAGCTCGCTCGATCGTCCGCGTTTGCATATAAACTTGCGTCGAAGTATGCATGCCCCATTGACCCGAAATGGCCGGGCACAACGCGATTGACGCGCCCGAGCAGGTTATCCAGGCAGTGTTACTAGAACAAACATCAAGGCTTAACGATGACAGTATCCGCATCCCGTCTTTCTTCTGGAATCAAACGCCTGGCCCTGGTGTCTGTCCTTGTGCTCGGCGCAGCCGTTGTCTGGGTGATGGCTCGGGATTCGAAGGATGGCGCGGCGCCCGAGACCACGATGGCGGAAAACGATGCGGCGAGCGCAGCAGCCGCTAAACCCGCGCTGAGCGTGATGGCCGTCACGCCGCAGTTTGTCGAGTGGCCGCGGGTGCTGCCGGCCAATGGCAGCATCACTGCCTGGCAGGAAGCGGTGATCAGCGCAGAAATCAGCGATCTCCGGCTGACCGAAGTGCGGGTCAATGTGGGCGACCGGGTGCAGAAAGGCCAGGTGCTGGCACGCATATCGAGGGACAGCGTGGACGCCGCGTTGTCGGAGTCGAGAGCGGCGGTTGCCGAAGCGGAGGCGATGCTGGCCGAAGCCCGGGCCAACGGCGACCGCGCACGCCAGTACCAGGCCACCGGGTTCATGAGCGCGCAGCAGATCAACCAGTACCTGACGGCCGAGAAGACCGCGCTTGCCCGCCTGAACGCCGCGCGCGCCAGACTGCAGGCAGAGCAGCTGCGTCTGGCACAAACCGCCGTGCGCGCACCCGATGACGGGGTGATTTCTGCGCGCACCGCCACGGTCGGCTCGATGGCGCAACCTGGACAGGAACTGTTCCGCCTGATTCGTGGCAGCCGCCTCGAGTGGCGCGCCGAAGTGAGCGCAGCCGATCTTGGCAGGCTGAAACCCGGCGTCAAGGCGATGCTGACTGCGCCCGACGGCGCACGCGTCCAGGGTCGCGTGCGCATGGTCGCGCCCACGGTGGACCCGCAGACCCTCAACGGTCTGGTGTACGTCGATCTGCCGATTGCCGAGACCGGCAATACCCTGCGGGCCGGCACCTTCGCCCGCGGCGAATTCGAACTGGGGCGTGAGCGCGCCATGAGCCTGCCGCAGTCCGCCGTGCTGCTGCGCGACGGCTTCTCCTATGTATTCCGGCTGGATGACCAGAACACGGTTGCGCAGACCAAAGTTGCAGTAGGACAGCGGATGGGCGATCAAATCGAGATTGTCAGTGGCATCGCAGCGGACATGCGCGTGGTGGCGCGCGGGGCCGGCTTCCTTGCTGACGGCGACAGGGTGCGGGTGGTCGCCGCGCCGGCGACAGCAGGCGGCAAACCCTGAGCGGACACCCAGCCATGAACGTCTCGTCCTGGTCCATCAAGAACCCGATTCCGGCTGTATTGCTGTTCATCATGCTGACGCTGGCAGGCTTGATGGCATTCAAGGCCATGAAGATCCAGCAGTTCCCCGACATCGATTTGCCGACGGTGACAGTGACGGCATCGCTGCCGGGCGCCGCACCCTCGCAGATGGAAACCGAGATCGCGCGCAAGATCGAGAACGAGGTCGCCACGCTGCAGGATATCAAGCACATCTACTCCAAGATTCAGGACGGCACCGCCACCATCACCGTCGAGTTCCGCCTGGAGAAACCCACGCAGGAAGCGGTGGACGATGTGCGCGATGCGGTGTCGCGCATCCGCTCCGACCTGCCGGGCGACCTGCGCGACCCGGTGATCTCGAAGGCGAACCTGGCCGGCTCACCTATCCTCACCTACACCGTGGCCTCCAGCCGCATGGACGACGAGGCACTGTCCTGGTTCGTCGACAACACCGTCACCAAGAGCATGTTGAGCGTGCGCGGCGTGGGCGCGGTGGCGCGCGTCGGCGGCGTGACCCGCGAAGTGCGCGTCGAGCTCGACCCCGCCCGCCTCCTGGCGCTGAACGCGACCGCGGCCGACATCTCGCGCCAGTTGCGGCAGATCCAGCAGGAAGCCTCAGGCGGGCGCGCCGACGTGGGCGGGGCGGAGCAGACGGTGCGCACGCTGGCCACGGTGCAGTCGGCCGAAGAGCTGGCGCGCATGGACATCGTGCTGTCTGACGGCCGCCGCGTGCGCCTCGACCAGCTCGCCATCGTCAGCGACACCGTGGCCGAGCGGCGCTCGGTGGCGCTGCTCAACGGCAGGCCCGTGGTCGGCTTCGAGATCACGCGCAGCCGCGGTGCCGGCGAAATCGAGGTCGCCGACGGCGTGCGTGCCGAACTGGAAAAGCTGAAGGCCAGCCACCCCGACATCACCATCACCGAGGCCTTCAACTTCGTCGACCCGGTGCAGGAAAACTTCGAAGGCTCGATGGCGCTGATGTACGAGGGCGCGATCCTCGCCGTCCTCGTGGTCTGGCTGTTCCTGCGCGACTGGCGCGCCACCCTGATTTCGGCCACCGCCCTGCCGCTGTCCATGATCCCGGCCTTCGCGGTGATGCACCTGATGGGCTTCACGGTCAACGTCGTCACGCTGCTCTCCATGTCCCTGGTGGTCGGCATCCTGGTGGACGACGCCATTGTCGAGATCGAGAACATCATTCGTCACCTGCGCATGGGCAAGACGCCGTATCAGGCGGCGATGGAGGCGGCCAACGAGATCGGCATGGCGGTGATCGCCACCACCTTCACGCTGATCGCGGTGTTCCTGCCCACTGCCTTCATGAGCGGGGTGCCGGGCAAGTTTTTCGTGCAGTTCGGCTGGACCGCGGCGATCGCGGTGTTCTTCTCGCTGGTGGTGGCGCGCATGCTCACGCCCATGATGGCGGCCTATTTCCTGAAGCGGCCGAGGAAGGAACTCGGCGAGCCGTTCTGGATGCCGCACTATCTGAAGTGGGCGGCATGGTCACTCAGGCACCGCATCATGACCCTGATCGGCGCCGCGGTGTTCTTCTTCGGTTCGTTCGCACTGGTGCCGCTGTTGCCCACCGGCTTCATCCCGCCGGACGACCTGTCGCAGACCCAGGTCTATCTGTCGCTGCCGCCCGGTAGCACCTTCGAGGATACGCTCGCCGTCGCCGAGCAGGCGCGCGAAATCGTGCAGAAGAACCCGCACGTGAAAATGGTCTACACGGCGGTGGGTGGCGGCGCCTCGGGTGCCGACCCGTTCATGCCGCGCGGCGCGTCCGAGGTGCGCAAGGCGACGCTGACCATCAATCTGACCCATCGCTCCGAGCGCGGCGGCATCAAGAAGCAGAGCGTCGAGCGTGAGTTGCGCGAAGCGCTGACGGTGCTGCCCGGCACGCGCGTCAATGTGGGCTTCGGCGGATCGAACGAGAAATACGTGCTGGTGCTGGTGAGCGAGAACGGCCAGGCGCTGGCCGAGCATGGGCGCAAGGTCGAGCGCGAGCTGCGTACCCTGCCCGGCATCGGCAACGTCACCACCAGCGCGAGCCTGGTGCGTCCGGAACTGGTGATCCGGCCCGACTTTGCCAAGGCGGCCGAGCTGGGCGTGACCTCGGCGGCGATCGCCGACACCCTGCGCATCGCCACGGCGGGCGATTATGACCAGGACCTGCCCAAGCTCAACCTGTCCCAGCGCCAGGTGCCCATCATCGTCAAGCTGCCGCCTGGCGCACGCCAGGACATGGCCCTGCTCGAGCGCATGACCGTGCCTGGCAAGCACGGCCCGGTGCCGATTGGCAATGTCGCTTCGCTCAGCATCGACAGTGGCCCGGCTGAGATCGACCGCTACGACCGTCTGCGCAACATCAATTTCGAGATCGAGTTGAACCAGCAGCCGCTGGGGGAAGTGGAGAAACTGGCTACCTCGCTGCCCAGCATCCGGAACCTGCCGCTGGGCGTGACCCAGACCACCATCGGCGATGCCGAGGCGATGAACGAGCTGTTCGCCAGCTTCGGGCTGGCCATGCTGACCGGTGTGCTGTGCATCTACATCGTGCTGGTGCTGCTGTTCAAGGACTTCGTGCAGCCCGCTACCATCCTCGCCGCGCTGGTGCTGTCGGTGCCGGGTGCCTTTCTGGCACTGTTCATCAGCCACACGGCACTGTCGATGCCGTCGATGATCGGGCTCATCATGCTGATGGGCATCGCCACCAAGAACTCGATCCTGCTGATCGACTACGTGGTCATGGCGCGTCGTGACCATGGCCTGAGCCGATGGGACGCCCTGCTGGATGCCTGCCGCAAACGGGCCAGACCGATTGTGATGACCACTGTGGCGATGGGCGCCGGCATGTTGCCGATCGCTATCGGCCTGGGCACCGATCCGAGCTTCCGTGCACCCATGGCCATCGTCGTCATCGGCGGGTTGATCACGTCGACCTTCCTCAGCCTGCTGGTCATCCCGGTCGTGTATACCTTTGTGGATGACCTGATCGGCTGGATGTGGCGCTTATTCCCACTTGCGCAACCGGCGCCGGAAACCTCGGCGGATTCGTAGAAATCAATAAAAAACGGCCAGGAAAACCTGGCCGTCTGCGCTGCGTGTTGCGGGACGATTACTTGGCAGCGTCCTTGGCTTCGTCAGCCACGGACTGCGCTGCATCGGCAGCACCCTGGGCGGCTTCGGCAGCCGCATCTTTGGTTGCATCAGCAGCTGCGGCGGCGGCATCACCTGTCGCTTCGGCTGCTGCGCCGGCTGCGTCAGCAGCTGAACCTGCGGCTTCGGCGGCGGAATCCGCAGCAGCGCCAGCGGCTTCCTGGGCTTCCTCCATGGCGGGAGCGGCGGCTTCTTCAGCCTTCTGGCAGGCGGTCAGTGCAAGAGCGGCGAACAGTGCGACGAGAAGTTTGGATTGCATAGAGATCTCCCTGGAGTGGATTGAACGAAAAGTAAAAGGAAATGCGAGTCTGGCAACTCGCAATTTTTATTAATAATGCCAAAACGCATCGGGAACAAGCTTATTGGTGTTTTTTATGATTCAAGCATCAAAAATGCTCGTCCGGACGGAGATAGCGCCATTGACCCAACGGCAGATCCCCCAGCCGCACGCGGCCGATGCGCACCCGTTTCAGCCCTACCACTTTCAGGCCCACCAGTTCGCACATGCGGCGGATCTGGCGCTTGCGTCCCTCTTTCAGGATGAAGCGCAGCTGGTCGGCGTTCTGCCAGCCGACCTTGGCCGGGCGCAGCTTGCGGCCGTCGAGCGAGAGGCCGTGATTGAGCAGCGCGAGGCCGCGCTCGTCGAGCCGGCCCTCGACCCGCACCAGATATTCCTTCTCGACGTCGGAGTCGTCGCCGATCAGCTGTTTGGCGATGCGCCCGTCCTGGGTCAGCACCAAAAGGCCGGTCGAATCGATGTCGAGCCGGCCAGCGGGTGCCAGCCCCTTCAGATGCGTCGGATGAAAGGCCCGTCCGGCGCGCCCGTCCTGCCACAGGGTTTCAGGGCGGATCAGGGTCACGGCGGGCTGGTAGCCCGGTTCCGGCTGGCCCGATACGTAGCCGATCGGCTTGTGCAGCAGGATCGTCACTCGCTCGGCCTGGCGTGCGCTGGCGGCGATGTCGAGGCGGATCGCGCAATCGGGGTCGACCTTGGTGCCGAGTTCGGAGACCCGCTTGCCGTCGACGAACACGAGTCCCTTCTCGATGTAGCTGTCGGCCTCACGGCGCGAGCACAGCCCGCGCTCGGACATCAGCTTGGAGAGGCGAACCGGTTCGGCCATCAGTGACGCGACAGCACCGGCTGCAGATACGTCCCGGTATGGCTCGCCGGGTTGTCGGCCACCGCCTCCGGCGTCCCCTCGGCGATGATCATGCCGCCGCCGGCGCCCCCTTCGGGGCCGAGGTCGATCAGCCAGTCTGCGGTCTTGATCACGTCGAGATTGTGCTCGATGACGACCACGCTGTTGCCAGCGTCGGACAGGCGCTGCAGCACCTTCAGCAGCAGGTCGATGTCGGCGAAGTGCAGGCCGGTGGTGGGCTCGTCGAGGATGTAGAGCGTGCGCCCAGTGTCGCGCTTGGACAGTTCCAGTGCGAGCTTGACCCGCTGCGCCTCGCCGCCCGACAGCGTGGTGGCCGACTGGCCGAGTCGGATGTAGCCGAGGCCGACGTCGAGCAGGGTCTGCAGTTTTCGCTTGACCACCGGCACCGCGGCGAAGAATTCGTGCGCCTGCTCGATGGTCATTTCCAGCACATCGCGGATGGTCTTGCCCTTGTACTGCACTTCCAGCGTCTCGCGGTTGTAGCGCGCGCCGTGGCAGACGTCGCACGGCACGTAGATGTCGGGCAGGAAGTGCATCTCGACCTTGATCACGCCATCGCCCTGGCAGGCTTCGCAGCGCCCGCCCTTGACGTTGAAGCTGAATCGTCCTGGCCCGTAGCCGCGTGCGCGCGCTTCCGGCACGCCGGCGAACAGCTCGCGGATCGGCGTGAAGAGCCCGGTGTAGGTGGCCGGGTTGGAGCGCGGGGTGCGGCCGATCGGGCTCTGGTCGACGTTGATCACCTTGTCGAAGAACTCCAGGCCGTGGATCTCGCCGTGCGGCGCCGGCTCGGCGCTGGAACCGTACAGATGGCGCGCGACGGCAGTGTACAGCGTGTCGTTGATCAGCGTCGATTTGCCCGAACCCGACACGCCGGTGACGCAGACGAACAAACCGACCGGCAGATTCAGCGTGACGTTCTTCAGGTTGTTGCCGCTGGCGTCGGTCACCACCAGCTGCCGCTCCGGGTCGGGCTGGCGGCGCTTTTTCGGAATGGCGATGCGGCGACGGCCCGACAGGAACTGCCCGGTGAGCGAAGCTTCCGCCATGCGGATCGCTTCCGGCGTGCCTTCCGCCACCACCTCGCCGCCGTGCACGCCGGCGCCGGGGCCCATGTCGACCACGTAGTCGGCAGCGCGGATCGCGTCCTCGTCGTGCTCGACCACCAGCACCGAGTTGCCGATGTCGCGCAGGTGCTTGAGCGTGGCGAGCAGGCGGTCGTTGTCGCGCTGGTGCAGGCCGATCGAGGGCTCGTCGAGCACGTACATCACGCCGGTCAGGCCCGACCCGATTTGCGAGGCCAACCTGATCCGTTGTGATTCGCCGCCCGAGAGCGTGTCGGCGGAACGGTCGAGCGACAGGTAGTCCAGCCCGACGTTGTTGAGGAAGCCGACGCGGGCGACGATCTCCTTGACGATCTTGTCGGCGATCTGCGCGCGGTGGCCGTCGAGTTTCAGCGTCTCGAAGAAGGCCAGCGCCTGCTTCAGCGGCATCGCGCTGACCTGGAAAATCGGCACGCCGCCCACCATCACGTGGCGCGCTTCCTCGCGCAGGCGGGTGCCGTTGCAGGCCGGGCAGGGCTTGTTGTTCTGGTACTTGGCGAGCTCCTCGCGCACTGCCATTGAGTCGGACTCGTGGTAGCGGCGCTCCATGTTGGCGAGCACGCCCTCGAACGGATAACGCTTCGTGGAAAAGCCGCCGCGCGGCGCCAGCACCTGGAAGGCGACCGCTTCCTTTCCGCTGCCGTTGAGAATCACGTCCTGGATGCGCTTCGGCAAATCCTCCCACGGCGTGTCGAGGTCGAAGCCGTAGTGCATCGCCAGGCTCTGCAGCATCATGAAGAAGAACTGGTTGCGCTTGTCCCAGCCCTTGATTGCGCCGGAGGCCAGCGACAGGTGCGGGAAGGCGACCACCCGCGCCGGGTCGAAGAAGGTGATCTGGCCGAGGCCGTCGCAGGTATTGCAGGCGCCCATCGGGTTGTTGAACGAGAACAGGCGCGGCTCCAGTTCGGGCAATGCGTAGCTGCACACCGGGCAGGCGAACTTGGCGGAAAACAGATGTTCTTTACTGCTGTCCATCTCCACCGCCAGCGCGCGGCCATCGGCGTGACGCAGCGCGGTCTCGAAGCTTTCGGCCAGGCGCTGCTTGGCATCCGCGCGCACCTTCAGGCGATCGACCACCACTTCGATGGTGTGCTTCCTGTTCTTGTCGAGCTTTGGCACGGCGTCGATTTCGTGGACCTTGCCGTCGACGCGCACCCGCACGAAGCCCTGCGCGCGCAGTTCGGCGAAGAGCTCGAGGTTCTCGCCCTTCCTGCCCACCACCAGCGGCGCCAGGATCATCAGCTTGGTGTCCTCCGGCAGGGCCAGCACCGCGTCGACCATCTGCGACACCGTCTGCGCCGCCAGCGTGATGCCGTGCTCCGGGCACTGCGGATCGCCGACGCGGGCGTACAAGAGGCGCAGATAGTCGTGGATTTCGGTGACCGTGCCGACGGTCGAGCGCGGGTTGTGGCTGGTCGCCTTCTGCTCGATCGAGATCGCCGGGGAGAGGCCTTCGATCAGGTCGACATCCGGCTTTTCCATCAGCTGTAAAAACTGCCGCGCGTAGGCCGACAGCGACTCGACGTAGCGGCGCTGGCCCTCGGCGTAGAGCGTGTCGAACGCGAGCGAGGACTTGCCTGAACCCGACAGCCCGGTGATCACCACCAGCTTGTTGCGCGGCAGGTCGAGGTTGACGTTCTTCAGGTTGTGGGTGCGGGCGCCACGGATGCGGATGAATTCCATTGTTTGCTGCGCTCAGGCGTAATTCGCAACCTGCTAATATAACGGACTTCCCGACTCAGCCGAACCCGCAGTGGCCCAGATCGACCTGTCCGAAAGCATGACCCGCGCCGAAAAGCGCGCCGCATCGGGCTTGGCGGCGATCTTCGGCCTGCGCATGCTGGGCATGTTCCTCATTCTGCCGGTGTTCGCGCTGTACGCCGAGCACCTTCCGGGCGGCGACAACCACACCCTGGTCGGTCTCGCGCTCGGCATGTACGGCCTGACCCAGGCGTTCCTGATGCTTCCCTTCGGCATGGCGTCCGACCGCATCGGCCGCAAGAAGGTCATCATCTTCGGCCTGATCGTCTTCGCCCTCGGCAGCTTTCTGGCCGCCACCGCCACCGACATCTACTGGACCATCGCCGGCCGCGCGCTGCAGGGCGCGGGCGCCATCTCCGCCGCCGTCACCGCCATGCTCGCCGATCTCACCCGCGAGGAGCACCGCACCAAGGCGATGGCGCTGGTCGGCTCCACCATCGGCATCGCCTTCGCCGTGTCGCTGGTGGCGGGGCCTGCGCTCAACCAAATCATTGGCGTGCCGGGGATTTTCGCCCTGACCGGCGTGCTCGCGCTGGCCGCGATCTGGGTGGTGAAGGTGTGGGTGCCCGATCCCGCCGACAGCCACTTTCACGCCGACGCCCAGGCCAATCCCGCAAAACTGATGGACGTGCTGAAAAACGGCCAGCTCGCCCGGCTCGACTTCGGCATTTTCGCGCTGCACGCGGCGCAGATGGCGATGTTTGTCGTGGTGCCGGTGGCGCTGAAGAACAGCGGCCTGGCCGCCGGCGACCACTGGGCGGTGTACCTGCCGGTGCTGCTCGGTTCCTTCCTGCTGATGGTGCCCGGCATCATCTATGGCGAGAAGCGCGGCCAGATGAAGCCGGTGTTCATCGGCGCGGTGGCGTTGATGCTGCTGGCACAGCTGGGGCTCGCGCTCGGCATCGAGCATTTCTGGGGCATCGTGTGGGCGCTGTTCTTCTATTTCGTCGCCTTCAACCTGCTCGAGGCCAGCCTGCCCTCGCTGATTTCCAAGCTCGCTCCGGTGTCGGCCAAGGGCACGGCGATGGGCGTCTACAATACCGCGCAGGCACTGGGGCTGTTCTTCGGCGGCGTGTTCGGCGGCTGGCTGGCACAGCACCATGGTTTTGCTGCCGTATTCTTTTTCTGCGTCGTGCTGATGGCGGTCTGGCTGCTGGCTAGCCTGTCGATGACGGCGCCGCCCGCGATCAAGACCCGCATGTTTCGCGTTGGCGTGATGCCCGCGGACCAGGCCGCGCTGCTGAAATCGCAACTGGCCGAGGTGGCCGGCGTGGTCGAGGCCGTGGTGCTGGCCGAAGAGGGCGTGGCCATGCTCAAGGTCAGCCTCAAGGGTTGGGACGAAGCCGGCGCACTCAGCTTGCTGAAGACAGCCTGATAGAATCCGCAACGGATCAAGCTCAGACCATTCAATTTCAATTCAGGGGGAAACATGGCATCCGTCAACAAAGTCATTCTGGTCGGCAACCTGGGGCGCGACCCCGAAATGCGTTACCTGCCGAGCGGGGAAGCCGTCGCCAACCTCGCCATCGCCACCACCGACAAATACAAGGACAAGACCGGCCAGATGGTCGAGCAGACCGAATGGCACCGCGTCAGCTTCTTCGGCCGCACCGCCGAAGTCTGCGGCCAGTACCTGAAGAAGGGCAGCCAGGTCTACGTCGAGGGCTCGATCCGCACCCGCAAGTACACCGACAAGGAAGGCATCGAAAAGTACGCCACCGAGATTCGCGGCGACCGCATGCAGATGCTCGGCAGCAAGGGCGGTGGCGGCATGGCCGACATGGACGACAGCGGCTTCAACCAGTCCGCCCCCCAGCGCAGCCAGCCCGCGCGCGGCGCCCCGGCCGCCGCGCAGCGCCCGGCCAGCAGCGGCTTCGACGACATGGACGACGACATTCCCTTCTGATAAAGCGTGAGCGTCCTTGAGCCGTTAACTCACACGAACTCATAGCAATGCGGAGAAAGACCGGTGCGCACCGCGCATCGACATCGGTGAACAGGACACCCCATAACTTCGGTGAGCTGGCGCGCGCGCTGCTACTGCTGGGCGCTGCTTTTGCATGCCCTCACGTTGCGCACGCCGAGGTCACCGAAGCCGACTTTTTCGACGAGATGCCGGTCGTGCTGTCGGTATCGCGCCTGTCGCAACCGCTGAACGAAGCGCCTGCCGCCGTCACGGTCATCGATCGGGACATGATCCGCGCGTCGGGCTTCCGCGACATTCCCGATCTGCTGCGTCTGGTACCAGGTTTTTCGGTCGCATACACCCGCGAGAACACCTGGGCGATCGGTTATCACGGCATGGCCGATGCGTTTTCGCGGCGCTTTCAGGTGCTGGTTGACGGACGTTCCATCTACAGTGCCGCCTATGGCGCGGTCAACTGGGGTGAACTCCCGCTGTCGGTCGACGATATCGAGCGCATCGAGGTGGTGCGTGGTCCCAACGCCGCCAGCTACGGCGCGAATGCGTTTCTTGCTGTCATCAATATCGTCACCAAGGATCCCGCGCAGACTCCGGGTACCTTCGTGTCTGCGCAATATGGCGAGCAGGGCATGTCGGGGATGACGCTGCGCCATGGCGGCGGGCAGGGCGACCTGCGTTACCGGATAACCTTGTCCGCACAGACCCGGGATCGTTTCGAGACCGCCACACCCACTGGCGATTCGATCTATGAGGAAACGCAGACCTATTTCCTCAACGGGCGGGCAGATTACCGGATCTCGGCGACGGACGAATTCAGCGCGCAGTTCGGCCTGACGGTGGGCGACTGGCAGGCGGGGTATTCCAGAGCGCCTGAAGAGCCGCTCGGGCAGGATGTCTCGGCGCACTACGTCCAGTTCTAATATCGTCGCGCCCACAGTGCCGACGATGAATGGATGGTGCACGCATACTTCAGTCGCAATGCGCAGGATGCGCCGCACGTGACGCCCCTCGTTCCCCCGCTCACACCTTTCCCGACTCCATTCCTGCTTGATGCCGGCGGCGACCTCGTGCAAACCCGTTCCAATCTGGAATTGCAGGTGAACCGACGCCTTGCGCCAGACTGGCGGATAGCCTGGGGGGCAGAATTGCGGCATGAAACCGTGAAATCCAGGCGCTATTTCGATACCAGCGAACAGCTTGATGGCACGCTGGGGCGCGCCCATGTCAACCTGGAATGGCGGGCGCATCCCGATCTGCTGGTGCAGGGCGGCGCCATGCTCGAACACCATTACTTCACCGGCACCGACGTTTCGCCGCGTGCGGCAATCAACTACACGCTGGCCGAGGGCCACACGGTGCGCCTGAATCTGTCGCAGGCCTATCGCTCCCCCACTTTCTTCGAGCAGAAAGGGGATCTGACCTATTACACAACGACCGGAGACCCGATCGTGCAGGTTTTCGCGCCATCCGATCCCTTGCGTCCAGAACGCATCCTGTCGCGCGAGATCGGTTACGTGGGCCAGTATCCGGCGCTCCACGTGCAGGTCGATGCCAAGCTGTTTCATGACACGATTTACGACTACATCAACAGTGACGGCACGCCCGGCCAGTTCGACAACCGTGACGACTTCACGGTGCGCGGCGGTGACCTGCAGTTGAACTGGCAACCCGTACCCGAGTTGCGGTTGTCGGCACAGTACGCGCGTGCCTTCATCGAGGCGGATGACAGCATCGACAGGGATCTGCGCCAGTCCACGCCGCGCAACAATTTCAGCCTGCTGGCGCGCTACGACCTGGGGCAGGGGTGGACCGCGAGTGCCGGCGTGTATCGATCGGGGCGCATGAAATGGCTGTCCGAAGGCGACACCACCCAGGCCTTCACCCGCTGGGACGCCCGTCTGGCGCGGCGCTGGACTTGGCAGGGACACGAAGTGGAAGCGGCCATGGTGGGGCAGAACCTGGGCAAGGATTACGAAGAGTTTCGTGATGCCAACATTTTCAGCCGCCGCGTCTACGGAAGCCTCAGCCTGAGTTGGTGACAGGCGGACCGTGTGCGGCCCGGCAGCAACCCGCAGCGTTTCGTTCCAGGGGATGAGGGTCAGCCCGCTTCGCTTTTTCCCTGCCGAGGCGGGGTGAGTCGCCTCTGGCCCCGGAGTCAAGTTTGAGGCCAAACTGCCGTAATCCAGTGATCAACATTTACCCCATGCGGAGAGTGGTCGGTGCGCACAGTGCCGGCATGAAGTGATCGTGAGCCGCAACCATTCAACCCCATCGCATGTCCTGCGTTTGGCGCTTCTGCTGGGTGGCCTCCTTGCATCGTCTGAGCAGGCCGTGGCTGTCGTCACCGAGTCCGATTTTCTCGACGACCTGCCGGTAGTGCTGTCGGCGTCCCGGCTGTCCCAGCCGGTCAGCGAAGCGCCTGCCGCCGTCACGATCATCGACCAGGACATGATCCGCGCCTCCGGTTTCCGTGATATTCCCGAACTGCTGCGCCTGGTGCCGGGTTTCTCGGTCGCCTATACGCGCGACAACACCTGGGCGCTCGGCTATCACGGCATGGGCGACGCCTATTCGCGCCGGCTGCAGGTGCTGGTGGACGGGCGCTCGATCTACAGCCCGCATTTCGGCGCGGTGTACTGGAGCGATCTGCCGCTGTCGATCGACGACATCGAGCGCGTCGAGGTGGTACGCGGCCCCAATGCTGCCGTACATGGCGCCAATGCCTTTGCCGCGGTCATCAACATCATCACCAAGGCAGCGGCGCAGGTGCAGGGCAGCAGCGTGTCGCTACAGGCGGGCGAGCAGTCCATGCGCGGGCTCACCGTCCGTCAGGGCGGCGGCGACGCCAGCCTGCGCTATCGCCTCACCGCATCGGCCCGCGAGCACGACCGTTTCGAGCGGAACGTCGATTTCAAGTCCGTGGCCGACAATGGCCAGTACTTCGAGGCCGGCAAGACCTATTTCGTCAACGGCCGCATGGATTGGCAGGTGACGCCGGATTCCGATGCGATGGCGCAGTTCGGCGTCTCGCAGGGCGACTGGCAGGCGGGTCGGTCGCTGATCGATCAAAGCGATGCGAAGCGGCTGCTCGAGCCGACTGAGCAGGATTCGCGTGCGCTCTACCTGCAACTGGCCTACCACAAGGTCGAATCCGCCCGGCGCGAATGGAAGCTCCAGGCCTATTACGCCCGCAATCGCTTCGACGCCGATCTGCTGCTGGACCTGAAAGACACCAATGCCCCTTTCGGCGTCTTGCTCCTGAATCAGTATCTGATGCAGACGCGCAGCAACATCGAGCTGCAGGTGAACGAGCAGTGGACCCCCGATCTGCGCGGCGTGTGGGGGGGTGAACTGCGCCAGGAAACCGTCTCCGGGCCGCACTACTACAATACCCGCAAGACCTGGCGCGGCGAACTCGCGCGCGTGTTCGGCAACCTGGAGTGGGGCGCCCACGAACGTGTATTGCTGCACGCCGGCGCGATGCTGGAACACCATTACTTCACCGGCACTGATATTTCGCCGCGGCTGGCGGCCAGCTTCACCCTGGCGCCCGGGCACGTCGTCCGCACCGGCATTTCGCGCGCTTACCGCTCACCGACTTTCTTCGAGGAACTCGGCAATCAGGTCTATCAGCTGGAATCCGGCGACGTGCTCGACCTGTTCACCGTGCCTTCGGATGGCCTGGCGCCCGAGCGGGTGGTGTCGCGCGAAATCGCCTACGTGGGCATGTGGCGGCCGGCGCGGCTCGAATTCGACGTGCGACTGTTCGACGATCGCATCGACGATTTCATTGGGTATGAACGCGACGACTATGACGCAACCGACGGGTTGTTGCCTGGGCGTACACGCGAATTCAAGTACAGCAACCTCGGCAAGGCGACTTCGCGTGGCGGGGAAATACAACTGCGCTGGCGCCCCGTTGACCGGTTGGACGTGAGTGCGCACTACGCGCGCGTGTTTCTCGACACCAATACCACCGATCAGGGTTTCAATGAGGACATCCCCAAGTCGGCACCGCGCAACAGCGCCGGCCTGCTCGCCCGCTACCGTCTCGGGCAGGGCTGGGAGGCCAGCGTGTTCGCCCAGCGCAGCGACGCCATCAAATGGCTGACGCCCGGTGACGATACCGCTGCCTTCACCCGTGTCGATCTGCGCCTCGCGCGGCGCTGGAAATGGCAGGGTCACGACGTCGACGCCGCGCTGGTCGGGCAGAACCTGGGCAAGGATTACCAGGAGTTCCGCGACACCAACGTCTTCAGCCGCCGCGTCTACGGCAGCCTGAGCCTGGCCTGGTAGCAGGCAGACCCTTGAAACCCGGCGGGCAGCCGCCAGATCCGTATGCGTGTCCTTTGTTTGGATGCCTGTGCCCAGTGTTGGGTACTTGTGCCCAGTGTTGGGTACTTGTACCCGGCACGGGTATAATTGCGCAACTTCTTGATTTATCGGAGCGAATCATGCCGATTTACGCCTACAAATGTGCCTCCTGCGGCTATGCCCAGGACGAAATGCAAAAAGTGTCCGATGCACCGCTCTCCGTGTGCCCGTCGTGCGGCAAGGCCGATTACGCCAAGCAGGTCACGGCGGCCGGCTTTGCGCTCAAGGGAACCGGCTGGTACGCCACCGATTTCAAGGGCGGCAGCAAGCCGGCCGAGACCAAGCCCGAAGCCCCCTCGCATGCCTGCGGCACGGGCGCCTGTCCTGCCTGCAACTGACGGGGGCGAAGCAACCGGGAAGCGGGCGGTGCAAGCCGTCCGCTTCTTTGTTTTTGACTGAACAGCACGGATGAAACGCTATTTCATTACCGGCCTCCTGATCTGGGTTCCGTTGGGGATCACCCTGTGGGTGCTCGACCTGCTGATCGGCACCATGGACCAGAGCCTCACGGTGCTGCCCGCCGAATGGCAGCCCGAAGCCTGGCTGGGGATGCGGATTCCCGGCCTCGGCGTGATCCTGACCTTGCTGGTCATCGTGCTCACGGGCGTATTCGGCGCCAACTTCTTCGGCCAGAAAATCATCGACTTCTGGGAGCGGCAGCTGATCCGCATCCCGGTGGTCAAAACCATCTACGGCAGCGTCAAGCAGGTGTCCGACACCATTCTGTCGGGTAGCGGCCACGCTTTCAGAAAAGTGCTGCTGGTGCGCTATCCGCACCCGCAGGCATGGTCGCTGGCGTTCCAGACCAATTTGCCGGACGAGGTGGCGCGCATGTTGCCGGAGGAGCACGTGGCGGTGTTCATCCCCACCACGCCGAGCCCGGTCAACGGCTTTTATTTTTATGTGAAAAAGAGCGAGGTCATCGAACTGAATGTGTCGGTCGACCGCGCGCTGAAATACATCGTCTCGATGGGCGTCGCTTCGGGTGAAGCGCGTCCCGTCACTCAAACCCCTTAAGGGCACAAACAGGAAAAACCATGCGTACTCATTACTGCGGCGCCGTTACCGCCGCCGACATCGGCAACACCGTCACCCTGTGCGGCTGGGCGCACCGGCGGCGCGACCACGGCGGCGTCATCTTCATCGACCTGCGCGACCGCGAGGGCACGATGCAGGTGGTGATCGACCCCGACACCCCGGAGGCATTCAAGCTGGCCGAGGACGTACGCTCCGAGTTCGTTCTGAAAATCGAGGGGCTGGTGCGGCCGCGCCCCGCCGGCACCGAAAACCCCAACATGGCGACCGGCATGGTCGAACTGCTGACCAAAAAGCTGGACGTGCTGAACCCCTCGCTGACGCCGCCGTTCCAGATCGACGACGACAACATCAACGAGAACATCCGCCTGCAGTACCGCTACCTCGACCTGCGCCGCGAGCCGATGCAGAAGAACCTGCGCCTGCGGTATCGCGTGTCCAAGCTGATGCGCGATTACCTCGATACGCACGGCTTCATGGAAGTCGAAACGCCGATGCTGACCCGCTCCACGCCGGAGGGCGCGCGCGACTACCTGGTGCCCTCCCGCGTGCACGACGGCATGTTCTACGCGCTGCCGCAGTCGCCGCAGCTGTTCAAGCAGCTTCTGATGGTGTCCGGTGTCGACCGCTACTTCCAGATCACCAAGTGCTTCCGTGACGAGGACCTGCGCGCCGACCGCCAACCCGAGTTCACCCAGGTCGACCTGGAAACCTCGTTCATGGGCGAGGAGGAGATCATGACGCTGGTCGAGGGCATGATCCGCGACATGATGCACAAGGCGCAGGGCATCGAACTGCCCAATCCCTTCCCGCGCATGACCTACCACGAAGCGATGAACCGCTACGGTTCCGACAAGCCCGACATGCGGGTGTTGCTGGAAATCGTCGACGTCGGCGATGTCATGAAGGATGTCGCCTTCAAGGTTTTCTCCGGCCCGGCCAACGATCCGAAAGGCCGTGTTGCCGCCCTGCGCATTCCCGGTGGTGCGGTGCTCTCGCGTGGCGAGATCGACGGCTACACCGAATTCGTGAAGATCTACGGCGCCAAGGGCCTCGCCTACATCAAGGTCAACGACATCACGCAGCTGAACGAAGCCGGCCTGCAGTCGCCCATCGTCAAGAACCTTTCCGAGGCCTCGCTGCGTGCGGTGATCGAACGCACCGGCGCGCAAAACGGCGACCTCATCTTCTTCGGTGCCGACCGTGCCAAGGTGGTGAACGACGCGCTCGGCGCGCTGCGCCTCAAGATCGGCCACGAGAAGGGCCATGTCGACGGCCGCGCCTGGGCGCCGCTGTGGGTGGTCGACTTCCCCATGTTCGAATACAACGAGGACGAGAACCGCTGGGACGCGCTGCACCATCCCTTCACCGCGCCGAAGGACGGCCATGAAGACTGGCTCGCCACCGATCCGGGCCGCTGCCTGTCCAAGGCCTACGACATGGTGCTGAACGGCTGGGAAGTCGGCGGCGGCTCGGTGCGTATCCACCAGCAGGCCGTGCAGGAGAAGGTGTTCGCCGCATTGAACATCGGCGAGGAAGAACGCCGCGAGAAGTTCGGCTTCCTGCTCGACGCCCTGCAGTACGGTGCGCCCCCGCATGGCGGCCTGGCGTTCGGCCTCGATCGCTTGGTCACCCTGATGACCGGCGCCGAGTCGATCCGCGACGTCATCGCCTTCCCCAAGACCCAGCGTGCCTCCTGTCTGATGACCAACGCCCCCAACGTGGTCGACGAGAAGCAACTGCGCGAGCTGCACATTCGCCTGCGCAACGTGACGCCGGCCGAGAAGCAGGCATGAAATTCACCGACACCCTTAAAACCCTGCCCGAAGCCGCCGGTGACAAGCTGGTGCTGACCGACGCGGCCGGCGCCGAGGTGGCGACCATCGCCAACGCGCCCGGCACCGCCGGCTCGTTCCGGGTGTATGCGCATCTCGCCAGTCAATACGGCGCGATCAACGCCGAGGCGGCGGCCGAGGGGCTGGCGATATTCGCCGAGCATACCGCGGACGCCAGCCTTCATCCCGGCAAGCATCCCAACATCGACCGCCTGATCGCCATTCTGACGACCGGCACCCCGCTCAACGCCCGCATCATTTGAGCGCACACAAGATCCCGGTTTCGGTTCTGGTCGTCATCCACACGGCGGATGGCCAGGTGCTGCTGATGGAGCGCGCCGACGCGCCGGGCTACTGGCAATCGGTCACCGGCTCGCAGGATGCCGGTGAAACGCTGGAGCAGACCGCGATCCGCGAAGTGCGCGAGGAAACCGGTCTCGACGC
>JAJYXG010000016.1:0-3199 GCA_021791095.1 Pseudomonadota bacterium | reverse complement strand
AGTGCGCCTCGCCCTGGAGAGACTGGCCGGGATGTTCTCGCTTCCACGCCTCGACATGCTTGTGGGCGTTTTCGATCATGACGATGGCCGCATCCACCATCGCCCCGATGGCGATCGCGATGCCGCCAAGCGACATGATGTTCGCGTTCACGCCCTGGTAGCGCATGGCAATGAATGCCGTCAGCACGCCCAGCGGCAACGAGACGATGGCCACCAGCGACGATCGCACATGCCACAGGAACAGCGCGCATACCAGCGCGACGACGATGAATTCTTCGATGAGTTTGTGGCTGAGGTTTTCCACCGCGCGGTCAATCAGCTTGCTGCGGTCGTAGGTCGTGACGATCTCCACGCCCTTGGGCAGGCTGGCCTTGAGCTGTTCCAGCTTCGCGTGCACCGCCGCGATAGTCTCACGCGCGTTCTTGCCACTACGCAGAATGACCACGCCGCCGACCGTTTCGCCCTGGCCATCCAGTTCCGCGATGCCACGCCGCATTTCCGGACCTAGCTGGATGGCCGCCACGTCGCCGAGAAGGACCGGCACGCTGTTCACGAGTTTGAGCGGAATGGACCGGAAATCGGCAAGCGATTTCAGGTAGCCGCTGGCGCGTACCATCAGTTCGGCTTCGCCGAGCGTCAGCACCGATCCGCCGCTCTCCTGATTCGCCCTGGCAATGGCATCCTTCACTTCGGCCTGCGTAATACCGAGGCCGGCAAGTTTGACGGGGTCGAGCACGACCTGATACTGCTTGACCATGCCGCCCACCGTGGCCACTTCGGCCACGTTCGGCAGGGCCTTCAGCTCGAATTTCAGGAACCAGTCCTGCAAGGCGCGCAACTGTGCCAGATCATGGTGCCCGGTCCTGTCGACGAGCGCATATTCGTAGATCCAGCCCACACCGGTGGCGTCGGGTCCCAGCGCCGGTTTAGCCGTTGCGGGTAGGCGAGCCTGCACTTGGCTGAGATATTCCAGCACCCGCGACCGCGCCCAGTACAGATCGGTGCCGTCCTCGAAAATGACATAGACAAAACTGTCGCCAAAGAAGGAAAACCCGCGCACCGTCTTCGCCCCCGGCACCGACAACATGGTGGTGGCAAGCGGATAGGTGACCTGGTTCTCCACGATCTGCGGTGCCTGGCCGGGATAAGTGGTACGGATGATGACCTGCACATCGGACAGATCGGGCAATGCGTCGATCGGCGTGGTTTTCACCGACCACACGCCCCACGCCACGGTGAACAGGGTCGCCAGCAAAACCAGAAAGCGGTTGGCGACCGACCATTTGATGAGGCGCGCGATCATTTTTCGCCCCCCGTCTTGTCGAGTTTCTCAACCAGCAGGCCGTCGTCGGTTTCGCGCACGCCGACCCTCACCCGATCGCCCACCTTCAGGCCCTGCCCTAGTTCGGGATTGGCGAGCGGAAACTCCATGGTCATGCCGGGCATCGAAAGCGTCTTGAAGGGACCGTGCGCGAGCGTCACGCTCGTGCCGGACAATCCCTTGATGACGGCATCCGCTTCGTGCAGCGCAACCGCCGCCGGCAGCGCTTCGTCCGGCCCGGAAGGGCTTGCAACGATCCCCTGCAGACTTGCTTCGGAATCGATCAGGAACTGGCCGCTGGCGACGATTTTCTGGCCTTCGTCGAGACCGGACGCAATGACTGTGTCGGTACCGGACTCGGGGCCAAGGACGACCTCGACCGGGCGATAGCGTCCTTCTGCTTCGGCCACGATGACCAGCGCGCGGCGTCCGGTGCGGATCACCGCTTCGGTCGGCACTACCAGCGCCGATTCTCCGACCGCTCCTTTGAGGCTGACCTGGGCTGTCAAGCCCGGCCTCAGGCGCCCATCCTTGTTGGACAGTTCAACCCGAACCCTGAGCGCACGCGCGGCATCGTTCAGCGTCGGCAACAATGCAGTCACACGACCCTGCACCGGCTTGCCCGGAAACGCAGCGAAATCTGCCTTGACGCTCTGCCCCACTCTAACCGACCCGGCCTGGGCTTCTGGTACCGCCACATCGAGCCACACCGTGCTGATGCCGTTGATGCGTGCCAGTGTCTGTCCCGCCATCAGCGTCATGCCGGGGCGTACGTCGAGTGTCTGGATCACGCCGCTGCGCGGGGAAGTGATCGAGATGCGGTTCCTGACTTTGCCTGTCTGAGCAATTTCGCGAATCAGGCCCTCCGGCATGCCGCCCAGCCGCATCCGCTCGCGCGCCGCCGCTTCCAGCGACGCATCACCCACGGCCTTGAGAGCCAGATACTCCTGCTGCAACGCAGCCCATTCCGGCACCAACAGTTCGGCAATGAATGCACCGGATCCGACCACGTCATTAGGTGCCAGTCTGGCCACGCGTTCCACGAATCCACCTGTGCGCGCCTGAATAATGGCGATATCGCGCTCGTTAAAATCGACAGTACCGGTCGCCACCACGGTCAAATCCAGGGGGGCGCGCGTGACCGTGGCCAGGCGAACGCCCAGGTTCTGCGCCACGCCCGGATCGATCTTCACGGTCGAGGCATCGCCGCCTTCGTCGGCATATTTCGGCACCAGTTGCATGTCCATGAAGGGCGACTTGCCGGGCTTGTCGAACCTCTGCGTGGGCACCATGGGGTCGTACCAATACAGCACGGCACGGCCGTCTTTCGTAGCAGAGGCCGGCATGCCTTTCCCCCCCGCCGGTACATGGTTTCTTTGCCACCACATGCCCGCCGCCGCACCGACGGCGAGCAGCGCAACCACGACGAAGAGACCCAGTACTGTTTTCTTAATCGTTTGGCGGTTCATTGTTTTTCTCCGGACAAGGTGGGTTCGCCATAGGCGTAATGAAGACGGGCAGCCACCTTCTTGCGCTCGCCTTCGAGCGCGATGGCCATGAGTTCGGCGTCAACGCGTTCGCGCCGCGCCATCGCCAGATTGACAAGATCGCCTTTGCCACCGCGCCAGCCAGCCAAAGCCAGATTCACTTTCTCGCCGGCCAGCGGCAGCAGCACCTCACGCTGTCGCTTGACGGCCTTGTCGAGGCGCTGGTACTCGGCAAAATCCGCTTCCAGCATCGCCGCATGTTCACGCATCACCGCTTCGCGTTCGGCGTCGAGCCCTTCCCGTTCGGCAAGCCTGGCGGCAATTTTCGGGTCCTGGCGGGTGGCGGCAAACACCGGCAGATCAAAACTCACCTGCACCGTGGCCATGTCGC
>JAJYXG010000039.1:0-76906 GCA_021791095.1 Pseudomonadota bacterium | reverse complement strand
TCAAGCTGAAGTCGCTGGAAGCCAACAAGCGCGAATACGAGCGCCTGATCGAAGTCTTCAAGGCGCACAACATCGGCTACTTCTTCTACAACGGCGGCGGCGACTCGGCCGACACCTGCTTCAAGGTCAGCCAGCTGTCCGAGCAGATGGGCTATCCGATCCAGGCGATCCACGTGCCGAAGACGGTCGACAACGACCTGCCGATCACCGACTGCTGCCCCGGCTTCGGCTCGGTCGCCAAGTACATCGCCGTGTCCACGCTGGAAGCCAGCTACGACGTGCGCTCGATGGCCAAGACCTCGACCAAGGTGTTCGTGATCGAAGTGATGGGCCGCCACGCCGGCTGGATCGCCGCCGCCGGCGGCCTGGTCGAGGACCACGGCATTCCGGTCGTGATCCTGTTCCCGGAAATCGAATTCGACCAGGCCAAATTCCTCGCCCGCGTCGACAAGCTGGTGAAGGAACACGGCTACTGCACCGTCGTGGTCTCCGAAGGCTGCCACTACCCGGACGGCACCTTCCTCGCCGAGCAGGGCACCCGCGACGCCTTCGGCCACGCGCAATTGGGCGGTGCCGCGCCGGTGGTCGCCAACATGATCAAGGACGCGCTCGGCCACAAGTTCCACTGGGCGGTCGCCGACTACCTGCAGCGCGCCGCGCGCCACATCGCCTCCAAGACAGACGTCAAGCAGGCCTACGAGCTCGGCAAGAAGGCCGTCGAACTCGCGGTCAAGGGCCACAACTCGGTGATGCCGACGGTCGACCGCATCTCGGACAAGCCCTACAAGTACAAGATCGGCATGGCGCCGCTCTCCAAGGTCGCCAACGTCGAGAAGTTCATGCCGCGCGATTTCATCACCAAGGACGGCTTCGGCATCACCGACAAGTGCAAGCGCTATCTGGCGCCGCTGATCCAGGGCGAGGACTATCCGAAGTACAAGGACGGCCTGCCGGTATACGTCACGCTGAAGAACGTCGCGGTGGCGAAGAAGCTGCCCGAGTTCAAGCTGTAAACCGATTTCCAGGATTGGAATCAGGGAGACATAACAAGTAATGACCCTCGACCGCGCCAAACAGCTGCTCAAGGTGCAAGCCGACTTCGGCGGCTTTTACAACGGCAATTCAGCCAAGCTGATCCTGTCGGAAGTGCAGCGCGAGCATGGACAGGACGCGGTCGATCAACTGATTCGGGAATTGGAGCTCGACCGGATTTTCGGGTTCGAGCCCGGCACGCGCTTCGAAGGCGGGCTGGCAATGGGCAGGAAGCAGTAAGGGGAACGGTGGCGCAAGCTGCCGTTTTTTTTCAGGGTTAAGAGGAGAACAAGATCATGAACGAAGGTTTGCTGTTCGCCCTCGTGGCGGCGGTGCTCGCACTGCTCTACGGGATCATATCGATCAAGTGGATTCTGGGGCTGCCCACCGGCAACGACCGCATGCGGGAAATCTCGGCGGCCGTGCAGGAGGGCGCGTCCGCCTACCTGAACCGGCAATACACCACCATCGGCATCGTCGGTGCGATCCTGCTGATCGCGATCTTCCTCTCGCTCGGCTGGCAAACCGCCGTCGGCTTCGCGCTCGGCGCTTTCCTCTCCGGCCTCACCGGCTACATCGGCATGAACGTCTCGGTGCGCGCCAACGTGCGCACCGCGCAGGCCGCCTCGCAGGGCCTCAACGCCGCGCTCAACGTCGCCTTCAAGGGCGGCGCCATCACCGGCATGCTGGTGGTGGGTCTGGGCCTGCTCGGCGTCGCCGGCTACTACGCCGTGCTCACCCTGGTGCTGGGCGAAAGCACCGAACAGGCCACCCACGCGCTGGTCGGCCTGGCCTTCGGCGGCTCGCTGATTTCCATCTTCGCGCGACTCGGCGGCGGCATCTTCACCAAGGGCGCCGACGTCGGCGCCGACCTGGTGGGCAAGGTCGAAGCCGGCATCCCCGAGGACGACCCGCGCAACCCCGCGGTGATCGCCGACAACGTCGGTGACAACGTCGGCGACTGCGCCGGTATGGCCGCCGACCTGTTCGAGACCTACGCCGTCACCATCATCGCCACCATGCTCCTGGGCGGCCTGTTGATCACCGGTTCGCCCGAAGCGGTGATCTATCCGCTGGTGCTGGGCGGCTTCTCCATCATCGCCTCCATCGTCGGCACCTGGTTCGTCAAGGCACGCGAGGGCGGCAAGATCATGAACGCGCTGTATCGCGGCCTGATCGTGTCCGGCGTGCTGGCGGCCATCGCGTTCTACCCCATCACCAACTGGATGATGGGCGAGGGCGTGATGATCGACGGCGAACTGGTCACCTCGCTGAACCTGTACTTCGCCACCCTGATCGGCCTGGCACTGACCGCCGCCATGGTGTGGATCACCGAGTACTACACCGCGACCGAATTCAGCCCGGTGCGTCACATCGCGCAGGCGTCCACCACCGGCCACGGCACCAACGTGATCGCCGGCCTGGGCGTGTCGATGAAGTCCACCGCCGCGCCGGTGCTGGCCGTCTGCGCCGCGATCTGGGGCGCCTATGAACTGGCCGGCCTGTACGGCATCGCCATCGCCGCCACCTCGATGCTGTCGATGGCCGGCATCATCGTCGCACTCGACGCCTACGGCCCGATCACCGACAACGCCGGCGGCATCGCCGAAATGGCCGGCCTGGACGAGAGCATCCGCAACATCACCGACCCGCTCGATGCCGTCGGCAACACCACCAAGGCGGTGACCAAGGGCTACGCCATCGGTTCGGCCGGCCTGGCCGCGCTGGTGCTGTTCGCCGACTACACCCATGCGCTGACCACGCAGGGCGGCCCGGCACTCACCTTCGACCTGTCCAACCACATGGTCATCATTGGCCTCTTCATCGGCGGCATGGTGCCGTATCTGTTCGGGGCGATGGGCATGGAAGCGGTCGGCCGCGCCGCCGGTTCCGTGGTGGTGGAAGTGCGCCGCCAGTTCAAGGAAATCCCCGGCATCATGGAAGGCACCGGCAAGCCCGAATACGGCACCTGCGTCGACATGCTGACCAAAGCCGCGATCAAGGAAATGATCGTTCCCTCGCTGCTGCCAGTTGCGGTTCCCGTCATCGTCGGCCTCACCCTCGGCCCGCAGGCCCTGGGCGGCGTGCTGGTCGGCACCATCATCACCGGCATCTTCGTCGCCATCTCGATGACCACCGGCGGCGGCGCCTGGGACAACGCCAAGAAATACATCGAGGAAGGCAACTACGGCGGCAAGGGCTCCGACGCGCACAAGGCCGCCGTCACCGGCGACACCGTGGGCGATCCCTACAAGGACACCGCCGGCCCCGCCGTCAACCCGCTGATCAAGATCATCAACATCGTCGCGCTCTTGATCGTGCCGCTGATCCTCTGAGTTTTGCGGGTTTCACCCCTGGCCGCCCTGCACGTTATAGTGCAGGGCGGTTTCGTTTGGGGAACCTCGCGGGGATTTGCCCGCCTGAACAGCAGCACCCTTTGGAGTAGCGAATTTGAAACCCCTGCACCTGAAACAGTTGATCGCAGCCTGCGCGCTGGCCCTGCCCTTGGTTCTGAACGCCGGCATCGCCCACGCCGGCGGCGTCGACCGCCTGAAAGGCTTCATCGCCGGCGCCAAGACCGCCGAGGCCGACTTCACCCAGACCGTGTCCGACAAGAACGGCCGCGTCACCCAGCAGGCCAGCGGCAAGATGGCCTTCGCCCGCCCCGGCAAATTCCGCTGGGACTACGCCAAGCCGTATGAACAGGTGATCGTCGGCGACGGCGCCAAGCTGTGGCTGTACGACGCCGACCTGGAACAGGTCACCGTCAAGTCGCTCGGCGACGTCATCGCCGGCACCCCGGCGGCGCTCCTGGCCGGCGACAACGCCATCGAAAAATACTTCGCCCTGAAAGACGCCGGCGAGGCCGACGGCCTGGAATGGCTGGAAGCCACCCCGAAAACCCAGGACACCAGCTTCGAGCGCATCCGCATGGGCTTCAAGGGCGACGTCCTGGTGCAGATGGAGCTGTTCGATTTCTTCGGCCAGCGCACCACGCTCAAGCTGTCGCGCTTCGTGCGCAACCCCGCCATCGCGCCGTCGCGCTTCACCTTCACCCCGCCCAAGGGCGCCGACATCATCGGCGAGTGAGCGCTGCTGCACCGCCCGCAACGGCGCCGGGGTTCTGACGGATAATTGGCGGCCATGTCCACCCCAGACCTTTTCCAGACCGACACCCCCGAGCCCGCGCGCGACGACCCCCACGCGCCGCTGGCCGAGCGCCTGCGCCCGCACACCCTGGCCGACGTCGTCGGGCAGACCCACTTGCTGGGCCCCGGCAAGCCGCTGCGCCTCGCCTTCGATTCCGGCAAGCTGCATTCGATGATCCTGTGGGGACCGCCGGGCGTGGGCAAGACCACGCTGGCACGGCTGACCGCGCAGGCCTTCGGCGCCGACTTCATCGCGATTTCCGCCGTGCTCTCCGGCGTCAAGGACATCCGCGAAGCCGTCGAGCGCGCGCGCATGAACCAGACCCTCGGCCGCGCCACCATCCTCTTCGTCGACGAAGTCCACCGCTTCAACAAGTCGCAGCAGGACGCGTTCCTGCCGCACGTCGAATCCGGGCTCTTCACCTTCATCGGCGCCACCACCGAAAACCCCTCGTTCGAAGTCGTCGGCGCGCTGCTGTCGCGCGCCCAGGTCTACGTACTGAAATCGCTCACCCCCGACGAGCTCGGCCAGCTGATGCAGCGCGCGCTAACAGAACTGCCCGACCTGAAGCTGGGCGAGGGCGTCGACAAGCTGCTGGCCGCCTACGCCGACGGCGACGCCAGGAAGCTCTTGAACCTGCTGGAACAGCTCGACACCGCCGCGCGCACCTCGCAGGTGAAGGAAGTCGACGCCGCGTTTGTCGAAAACGCGCTGGCGCAATCGATGCGCCGTTTCGACAAGGGCGGCGAAGCCTTCTACGATCAGATTTCCGCGCTGCACAAAAGCGTGCGCGGCAGCGACCCCGACGCCTCGCTCTACTGGCTGGTGCGCATGCTCGACGGCGGCGCCGACCCGCGCTACCTCGGCCGGCGGCTGATCCGCATGGCGAGCGAGGACATCGGCCTGGCCGACCCGCGCGCGTTGAGATTGGCCTTGGACGCCGTCGAAACCTACGAGCGCCTCGGCTCCCCCGAAGGCGAACTCGCGCTCGCCGAAGCCTGCCTCTACATGGCCTGCGCGCCCAAGAGCAACGCCGCCTACGTCGCCTACAACGCCGCGCGCGCCTTCGTGCAGTCCAACCCCTCCAACGACGTCCCCATCCACCTGCGCAACGCGCCGACCAAGCTGATGAAGGAACTGGGCTACGGCCGCGCCTACCGCTACGCCCACGACGAGCCCGAAGCCTATGCTGCGGGCGAGCGCTACTTCCCTGATGATCTGCAGGAACAGGCGTTCTACACGCCCACCCCGCGCGGTCTCGAAGGCAAGATCGCCGAGAAGTTGGCGCATCTACGCAAGCTGGATGAGGAGGCGGGGAAGGGATAGGGCTTGAGTCGACCCTACATTCGAGCTATTGTAAGAATTCCTTACTTTCTGATATCGGACAGATCATGCTCGCCAAGATGACCTCCAAGAACCAGCTCACCCTGCCCAAGAGCGTGACCAATGCGCTGGGCGAGGTTGAATACTTCGACGTGCAAACCAAGGATGGCCAGGTCATCCTCACCCCCGTTCGCATCCAACGCGCCGATGCGGTTCGCGCCAAGCTGGCCGAGCTTGACCTGACCGAGCAGGACATCGCCGACGCCGTCACCTGGGCGCGCCAATCCACGGCCAAGCGGAAAAAATGAGCCGCCCGCCACGGGTGGTGCTCGATACCAACCTGGTGCTTTCCGCCCTGGTGTTCGCCCAAGGCCGGCTCGCCGTCTTGCGCCACGCTTGGCAAAGCGCGCACTGCGTGCCGCTTGTCTCCAAGGCCACCACGGCGGAATTGATCCGCGTGCTGGCTTATCCCAAATTCAAGCTCAGCGGCGAAGAACAACAGGAATTGCTGGCTGACTACCTGCCGTGGTGCGCTACCGTGCGCATCCCCAATCCTCCCCCCGTTACCCCCGAATGCCGCGATCCTTTCGATCAGCCATTCCTGCAACTCGCGGTCGCCGGCAAGGCGGCCTATCTGGTCAGCGGCGACCAGGATTTGCTGAGTCTTGCCGATCGCTTCGATTGCCCCATCGTTTCGGCCGAGCAGTTCATTCAAACGCTTGATAAATGATCTTTCGGTGTAAGCGCAACCCCATGGACGATTCGCAACGCAAAACCCAGCTCAAGAAAACCTTTGACACCGTGGCCGAGGGTTACGGCAGCAGCGGCATGGAGTTTTTCCACCACGCCGCCGCGCACCTGCCCCGCATCTTCGAACTGCAGGGCCACGAGCAGCTGCTCGATGTCGCCACAGGCACCGGCATTGCCGCCACCGCCATCGCGCCGCACCTGCCGCGCGGCAAGGTCACCGGCATCGATCTCTCCGACGGCATGCTCGCCCAGGCGCGTGCCCGCGCCCAAAGCCTGGGCCTGGACAACATCGAGCTGCATGCCATGGACATGCAGGCCATCGGCTTCGACGCCGCCAGCTTCGACGCTGCCAACTGCTCGTTCGGCCTTTTCTTCCTGCCCGACATGCTGGGCCTGCTGCAACACATCGCCAGCAAGGTGAAGCCTGGCGGGCAGGTGGTGGCCAGTTCGTTTTCCCATGGCTCGTTCGAACCCAACGTCGACCTTTTTCTGGAACGCATCCAGCGCTACGGCATCGCGCCGCCCGTATTCACCTGGAAGAACATCAGCACCGAAGAACAATTCCACGCCCTGTATTCCAGCGCCGGCCTGAGCGACGTGCGGATCCACCGGCACGACATCGGCTACCCCATGAACGATGCTGGGGTTTGGTGGCGCGTGATCTGGTATGCCGGCTTTCGCGGCCTGGTCGCGCAACTGGACGAAACCCAGCTTGCCCAATTCAAACAGGAACACCTCGCCGAGATCAGCGCACTGCGAACCGGGCAAGGCATTCCGCTCAACGTCGGCGCATTGTTCGCCAGCGGGCGGGTGACTTAAACCCGCGTTCATAAGCTTCGATCTATTCGCAAGGTCGGCCGCCTGCGCCGGCGGCATTCCGTATTGCCAAAAGTCCAAAACTGGACTAAATTTCGGTTAACAGTACACTTCAGTACTAGTGCGGAGGCGAAATGCAACACACAGCCCATGCCATCAAGGCCCAAGCCAAGCCAAGCAGCCGCGACCTGTCCGCCGCAGGCCTGCGCGCGTTCTTCAACATCGCGCGCGACTGGGGGCTCAACACCGATGAGCAGATGGTGCTGCTGGGCACCCCCGGCCGCTCGACCTTCTTCAAGTGGAAATCCGCCCCCGAAAGCGCCGACCTCAAGCGCGATACCCTCGAGCGCCTGTCTTACCTTCTGGGCATCTACAAGGCGCTGCAGGTCTTGTTGCCTGCAACGGCATCGGCCGATGCCTGGGTGAAGAAGCCCAATACCGCGCCGCTCTTCGGCGGCAAGAGCGCGCTCGACCGCATGCTCGGCGGCAACGTCGCCGACCTGCTGGCCGTCCGCCAGTATCTGGACGCCCGGCGTGGGGGCTGGGCTTGAGCTACCCATCCACGCGCCTGAGCTGGAACCCGGCCTGGCGCGTCATCCCCAGTCGCTTTCCTTCAATCGGCCTGTTCGAGCGCGTTGCCAGCCCCGAGGATTTTGACGCCCTCTATGCGCTGGAGGCCATGACCAACGACCGCATCCGCGACGAAGTCGGCGAGATCAGCCTGGTTCCCCCCGAAGAGCGGCTGTTCGGCCCCGGCAGCACCTGCATCATGGCCGCCTTCACCCACCTGAACCCGCAGGGCAGCCGCTTCAGCGACGGCACGTATGGGGTGTTCTATTGCGCACGCAAGCAGGACACCGCCATCGCCGAAACCCGTTATCACGCGGCCCTTTTCATGGGGGCCACCCACGAGCCCCCCATGCGATTGCAGATGCGGCTTTACACAGTGAAAGCGAAGGGCGAGGTGGCCGACTTGCGAGAGGCAAGCCATGCCGACCCGCGCATCGTCGATCCCGACGACTACGGTCATACCCAGGGCATCGGGCGAAAACTCAGGTCCGACGGGGTACGCGGCATTCTCTACCCCTCGGTACGGCACCCCTCCGGCGAATGCCTGGCTGCCTTCAGCACGGCGTTATTGAAAAACTGCCTGCATGCCGCCTATCTCGAATACAACTGGAACGGGCAGGGGATCGATGCGGTGTTCGAGGTATCGCAGTTGCTGTGACGGCGACGCAAAACATTGACCTGCTTGTGCGAAGATGCGGCTGATAGCAAATAGCCCTCTTGGTCCTGCTTTAGAACAACAAGTGGGGTGTTCCTAAAAATCAGACAGTGGAGATATCGTGTCAGAAACGACTCTAGAACAGCTCAAGGAAAAATTGCGGCAATTTGCAATTGAGCGGGATTGGGATCAGTTCCACTCTCCTAAGAACCTTTCCATGGCGCTTATTGCTGAGGCTGCTGAGCTAGTCGAGCATTTTCAGTGGCTTACAGAAGAGCAGAGTCGAAATCTCTCGCCTGCTAAGCTCGATGCGATCGCATTGGAGCTTGCGGATATACAAATTTACTTGGTCCGGGTGGCAGATAAGCTGCATCTGAATCTGATGCAGGCTGTCGAAAAGAAGCTTGAATTAAATTCCCAAAAATACCCTGCGGACAAAGTGCGGGGCAGTTCGAAAAAATACACAGAATACGAATAAAAATGCGGAGGGGGTGAGGTGTTAGTTTATGTATCTACGAAAGCAGATTTTCTTGATGACGTTCGTAGTAACAGCATTGACGAAAAGATCCTTGCCTCATTCCAGCGCAACTTAGGGCGGACTACCAGCAAGAGCGAAATTGATGCTTGGCGCTTATCGATGCAGTACATGAGTAACGTACTTGCCGATAACGAGATCCCCGGTAACTCAGGTGTGGCAATCGAATATACGCTTCCGCAAACCTCCAAGCGCATAGACTTTATTCTTACAGGCAAGGGACAGCATCAACAGGATGCCGCCATCATCGTTGAGTTGAAGCAGTGGACGACTGTTGAAGTGACCCCTATGGACGGTGTTGTCAGGACTTTTGTTGGTGGGGCACAGCGCGAGGTTAGCCATCCCTCGTATCAAGCTTGGACGTATGCAGCTTTGCTGGAAGACTTCAACGAGACAGTGCAGAAGGAAAACATCGGCCTGTGGCCATGTGCCTATCTGCATAACTGCGTCTCGGGTGATGTCATCAATAATCCTTTTTACGAATATCACACACAGAAAGCTCCTGCGTTTCTTCGCAAGGATGCGCAAAAGCTCGCTGCTTTCATAAAGCAATACGTCAAATATGGCGACGATTGCGGAGTGATGTACCGGATCGATAAGGGCAGAATCAGACCTTCTAAAAGCCTGGCTGACAAGCTTGTGTCTTTATTGAAAGGCAATCAGGAATTCTTGATGATCGACGATCAGAAAATCGTCTATGAGACGGCCTTGTCGTTGGCGAAGAAGGCCACCATCAAAGATAAACACGTTCTGATCGTCGAGGGCGGACCTGGGACAGGGAAATCCGTGGTGGCGGTGAATCTGCTGGTGGCACTAACTAAGGATCAGTTAGTAGCACAGTATGTCACCAAGAACGCAGCGCCTCGTGACGTCTATACAGCGTTACTAACCGGCTCATTCAGAAAAAGCCATATCAATAACCTATTCAAAGGGTCAGGCGCGTATACCAACTCGGCGGCTAACGTATTTGATGCACTCATCGTCGATGAAGCCCATCGGCTCAATGAGAAATCTGGCATGTTCCAAAACATGGGCGAGAACCAGATCAAGGAAATCATCAATGCCGCCAAGTTCAGTGTGTTCTTTATTGACGAGGATCAACGGGTTACTTTCAAAGACATAGGGGAAACCGACTCGATAAGGTCATGGGCAAGTAAAGCTGGCGCAACTGTCCATAAATTGGAACTGCAATCTCAGTTCCGATGCAATGGTTCTGACGGCTATCTGGCTTGGGTCGACAATGCCCTAGAGATTCGCGAAACCGCCAACGAAACCCTTGAAGGTATTAACTTCGATTTCCGAGTTTTTGATTCGCCGAATGAGCTTCGCGAAGCAATCTTTGAGAAGAACCGTATCAACAATAAGGCCCGCCTCGTGGCTGGTTATTGCTGGAGTTGGGTCAGCAAGAACGACGCAAGACTGAATGACATTGTCATTGAAGATCACAACTTCTCGATGAAGTGGAATCTCGCCAGTGATGGCAGCTTGTGGATACGTAAACCAGAGTCGGTCAATGAAGTCGGTTGCATCCACACCTGCCAAGGATTGGAGACCGATTACATCGGTGTGATTATTGGGCCGGATTTTATTATTCGTGATGGGCTGGCTGTAACGGACGCCACTAAAAGGGCGGGAACGGATGCATCTATCAAGGGCTACAAGACGCTTCTCAAAAATGATCCGCTGTTAGCTAAGCAAAAGGCCGATAGCATCATCAAGAACACCTACCGTACTCTTATGACCCGTGGCATGAAAGGCTGCTACATATTCTGTACTGATAAAGAAACCAATGCTTGGTTCAAACAGATCATGGGCAGGAAGGAGCAGGTATATCAAGAGAGCATATCTATCTCACAACATGAGGTAAAGGTCGATCAAATTGGCGTTGATGAAAAATTTAAGGGACTGACACTCAGGCTTATCAATACGAGTGAGGTCAAGCCGTATGAGAATGCTGTCCCCATCTATGATCTCGATATTGCGGCAGGCACCTTTAGCGAGGTGCAATCGATAGATGAAGTGTCACTCCAGGGGGGCCTCATAAATGTTCCCCAATACCAATGGGTGGAACTGCCAGACAGTTTCAGAATTAAACGAGGGCAATTTGTCGCCAGGGTTGTTGGCGAATCCATGAACAAGCGCATTGCCAATGGGTCATGGTGCCTGTTTAACCTAAATCCTAGCGGGACGAGGCAGGGGAAAGTGGTTCTTGTTCAACACCGGAGCATTGATGATCCGGATACTGGCGGGCACTACACAATCAAGCTCTATGAGAGTGAGAAGATTGCTGGTGAAGATGGCCGTTGGCAGCACAGCCGAATCACACTTAAGCCCGATTCAACGGACCAGCGCTACAAACCACTCGTGTTCGAAGAGCAGAGTGCTAATGATTTGAGGGTCATTGCAGAGATGGTGGCGGTATTAGGTTAGCTATGTTTGTATGCGGTTTGAGAATTTATTAAAAGACGTGTGGTGGCTGAGAAAACGCCTGTAGTTGGTTGCGGATTACCACTACTAGAAAATGAATTGAAACTCCTGGGGGCTTGAATGCCGGTTAGTCTGGATGGGCAGTTAGTCGTCGCACTGTCTTCGCGTGCGCTGTTTGACTTTGAGGAAGAGAACAAGATTTTTGAGCTTGAGGATGACGATCAGGCGTACATGAAGCTGCAGCTAGATCGCATTGATATACCTGCAGCACCAGGGGTTGCGTTCCCATTAGTCAAAAAACTATTAGCGTTCAATTCGGATTCGGCTCGCCGGGTTGAAGTGGTAATCCTGTCAAGAAATGATCCTGTATCAGGTCTACGCGTTTTCAAATCCGCAGATATGCAGAAATTACAGTTGGGGCGTGGGGTATTTACCAGAGGGCGACCAGCGCATGGCTATTTGAAGACCTTAGGGGCGCACCTATTTCTTTCTGCTAACGGTGAGGATGTGCAAGGGGCGCTCAAGGCGGGGTACCCGGCGGCACAGGTATTTTTCAGCTCTTTGGTTGATGCTGAGCGGCATCCAAACGAATTACGCATTGCATTCGATGGCGATGCTGTACTTTTCTCGGATGAGGCTGAGCAAGTATTTCAGGACGGTGGTTTAGAGCAGTTTGTTGCACACGAGTGTGCTCACGTACACCGCCCATTGCCAGCTGGACCATTTAAGCCGCTACTTGTGGCACTACATAAACTTCAAGCCGCTGCAGGCTCAGACGTTCCAATGCGGGTACGGACTGCGCTTGTTACAGCACGGAGTGCGCCGGCACACGAGCGCGCCATTCGAACTCTTATGGATTGGAACATCACAGTGGATGAAGCTATGTTTCTTGGTGGTTTGCCCAAAGGCCCTTTTTTGCAGGAGTTTGAACCAGACTTTTTCTTTGACGATCAATTAGGCCATTGCGAGTCGGCTGCCCAAGCGGGACCGACGGGACATGTTATGTCTGGCATTAAAAATAAATAAACGCTAACTGACCGATGGCCTACCGTAAACAAAGTCCCATTGACGATCTGATCGCAATCACCAGCAAGCTGCCTTGGTGGGTGGGTGTGGTCCTCGCGATGGTTGCGTATCTCTGGCTGCATGCCGTTTCCGCAAGCCAAGTGACAGCAGCCGTTCAGCCCGGCAGGATGGGCGACTTTGTCGGCCAGACCCTTTTCAAGACACTGGCATCGGTTGGCCAGTACCTCTTGCCGTTTGCTTTCCTGGTAGGCGCGGGCATGTCTGCCTATGGCCGCTACAAGCGCCGTGCATTGCATGGGCAAGTGGCTACCAGCCCTGATCGGGGTGCGCTTAACGATATGAGTTGGCAGCAGTTCGAGGCTTTGGTGGGCGAATCTTTCCAGCGCAAGGGCTACGCGGTGACCGAGACCGGTGGTGGCGGTGCCGATGGCGGAATCGATCTGTCGTTGAAGAAGGATGGCGAGACCTTTCTGGTGCAGTGCAAGCAATGGAAGGCCTTTAAGGTGGGCGTGGCCACAGTGCGCGAACTCTATGGGGTGATGGCAGCGGAGGGCGCTACGGGCGGGTTTGTGGTGACGTCCGGTGTGTTCACGGATGAGGCTCGGGCATTTGCCGTGGGCCGTAATATTGAGCTGATGGAAGGCAAGGCGCTGCATGCGCTGATTCGTGGGGCGAGTGTCCCTGCAAAGGCAGCTGATGCTTCACCGGCGGCAACGCCTGCCGGTTCGCCCACCTGCCCGGTGTGCCAAAGCGCGATGGTGCGGCGCACAGCCAAGCGTGGCGCAAATTCGGGCAATGCTTTCTGGGGCTGTTCTCGATACCCCGGCTGCAAGGGCATTCGGGCAATCTGAGTTTGCTGTTAAAAACCGGTCCACAGCCCAGTTTCCGCACATATCCAGATGAACCAAGACGCAAGAATGCATGAAACACTTTTCGCCAGCACCGAAGGCCGGATGCTGGGTGTCGGCCTGGCGCTGACCGGCCTGATGCTGCTGGCGTTCGGGATCGGGTGGCACCTGTTTCCGGACCACATTCTTCCCTACGCGATCATGACCGGGCTGAACCTGATCATCGGCCGGGAGGCGGGGATGTCCTTCGGCTATGCCAGCGGTTTCGGGCATGCCCAGGTGGTGCCCCTCAACATGCTGATCGAGACCATCCAGGTGCTGGTGATCTACCCGCTGTTCGTGCAGAGCACGCGGCAGCTGATCAAGCTGCGCACCCTGGAGCCTTTCATCACGCGCATCCACCGCGCCGCGGAATCCCGCGGGGGCGTGGTGCGCAAGTTCGGCATCGCCGGCCTGTTCGTTTTCGTGTTTGCGCCGTTCTGGATGACCGGCCCGGTGGTGGGGGCGATCATCGGATTTCTGATCGGCTTGCGCCCCTGGGTGAATCTGGCGGTGGTGCTGGTGGCGACCTATGTCGCCATTGGCGTGTGGGCGCTGCTGCTGAACGAGCTCAACGTCTGGGCGTCAACCGTCAACCAGTACGCGCCTTATGCGTTGTTCGTCGCGATCGTGCTCATCGCTGCCGCGATGCATCTGCTGGGCCGGCGCCGTGAGCACGCCGCGCAAAACGAACGCGGCTGAACAGCCGCCGTTGGGTGCTGTGCGGCCGTGCTCGCCGGGGGCGTGCGGGTCCGGGTCAGGCCAGCGGATGTGGTCCTGCGGGGCAACTAAGGGGTAAGCTCCGCATGTTTTGCAGTGGGATGACCAGGCCACCTGACCTCGAAGGACAACGTATTGGCACGGCGTAAACAAAACCTGTTTGATGATGTGATCGGGATAAGCCGCACGCTTGCCTGGTGGGCGGGGGTCGTGCTCGCGATCACTGCCTATGTGTGGCTGCATGGCATGGCCACCCGCGGGGTGGCTGCCACCGCGCAGTTCGGATCGATGGGCGACTTTGTCGACCCGAATCTTTTCCACACCCTGGCTGCGGTGGGCCAGTATCTGTTGCCGCTCGCTTTCCTGGTGGGCGGCGGCATGTCCGCTTACGGTCGCTATCAGCGCCGGGCCTTGCATGCGCAGGTGGCGGCCAGCCCTGACAAGGGCGCGCTCAGCACGATGAGCTGGAAGCAGTTCGAGGGGCTGGTCGCGGAAGCTTTCCGGCGCAAGGGTTACTCGGTGACGACATCCGGCGGCGGCGCCGAGGGCGGGGCTGATCTGACCATGAAGCGGGGCGGCGAGCTCTTTCTGGTGCAATGCAAGCAGTGGCGGGCCATTCGGGTGGGCGTGAACATCGTGCGGGAGCTCTATGGGGAGATGGCAGCCCGGGGCGCCACCGGCGGGTTCGTGGTGACGTCCGGCGTATTCACGGACGAGGCCTGTGCGTTTGCCCGGGGCAAGAACATCGAGTTGATGGACGGCAAGACGCTGCATGCGCTGATTCGCGGGGTGAGCGTGCCGGTGAAGTTTTTCCGGGATCCGCTGAGCATCACGACGACAGGCGCGCCGTTTTGCCCGGAATGCCAAAGCCGGATGGTGATGCGCCGAGCCAACCAGGGTGCGAATGCGGGCAAGAAGTTCTGGCGCTGCTCGCGCCACCCGGACTGCAAGGGCACGCGCCGGGTCTAGATGTAACCCCTTCCCCGTGCAAGCCGGGCCCTGTGGTTTGGGTGATAAAATCGGCGCATTGGCAAGCGGGGCCTGCCATCAAGTGTATTCGTAGTGCTCGGCTTCGGCCATTTCTGTGAATGGAGACTGCTATGAACCGTACTCGCGCCCTTGAGTTGCTTGCGCAGAGCAAGCCGGTCCTTGCTGACCGCTTCGGGGTCACGGATCTGGCCCTGTTCGGCTCAACCGTGCGACAGACCGCACGCAGCGACAGCGATCTGGATGTCCTCGTCGCATTCGACGGACCCGCGACTTCGGAACGTTACTTCGGCGTGCTGTTTTATCTCGAGGACCTCTTCGGCAGTACGGTCGACTTGGTGAGCGAGAAAGGCCTGCGCCCGGAATTGCGCCCTTTCATCGAAAAAGAAGCCGTCCATGTCTGACGCCGCCGGGCGCGAATGGCGGTTCTACGTCGACGACATGATCAGCTTCGCGCAGAAGGTGATGGCCTACACGGACGGCCTCGATCAGGCAGGGTTTGTCTCCAGCGGGCTCAACTACGACGCAACCGTTCGTAATCTGGAACTCATCGGCGAGTCGGCGACGCACATTCCCGATGCTGTTCGTGAGGCCAGTCCACAGATTCCCTGGCGCCTCATCATCGCTACCCGCAACCGCCTGATACATGGCTACCTCGGTATCGACAACGATACGCTGTGGAGCATTATCTGTAGCGACATTCCCACTCTGCTCCCGAACCTGATCGCACTCCGCGATAAATCATACTGACGGCGAGCTCATCCGCCTGGTTATCCCCCTTGCTCCCCTACGGGTTCGCCATCGTGCATCTGCGGATGCGCGGTGCGTAGCCAGCCTGCCTCGCTGTCCCAGAACACCGGCTTTTTTCGGTGAGCCAGCGTCTCCAGACGATCCCGTGACCTAAAAGACAGAGGGTGAGCAAGGCCGATCTGATGACCAATAAAAACCCCGGCGCTGGGCCGGGGCTTCAAGTCCTATGTGGGTGGTCGGCATTAAGTATTCGACGTGCGTTTGCGCGCGAGAAGAATGCCCCCCAAACCGATGCCGAGCAGGGCCAGGGTGGCCGGCTCAGGGACGGTTATCCGATCGGTGGACATGAACTGGGCGCGAACAAAAGGCTCGGTCAAGGGCGAGCCGTCCGGGCCTGTTTCCGGTTGGTAGAGTGCCCCCGCATTCAGGATTGAATCAGACTGCAGGAGGGGGTCGACGAGATCGTAATCGAAAAGGAAATAGGACGCGTTGATCATGTCACTGCCGGCCGCCTTGGAAAGGACCAACTCGATCTGGTCCGCGCCTAACAGCACCGCCTCGATGGAATTCACCCATAACACGTCGGTGGTATCCAACTCGAAATCATTCAGTCGCAAAATGACGCTGACGTCCCCCGTCGCTTCAGAAACGCCGAGGAAGAGATAGAAGGTGTTATTGCCGTCAAACCCAAGATCGGGCGCACGATCGTTGGCGCGAACGCCGAAGCTCTGGCCGGTTATCGCGGGAATGTTCGACATGTCGAAAAGCCCGTGGATCTCGAACGAACTGGCCTGATCCAGGATATTCGGATTGGCTGGGTTGGTCGCCAGCCTTCTCAACGCGGCGGTGGTCACATCCGCAAGCGTATCCGAGATCAATACCTTGTCGCCAAGCGACGGGGTCATGCTCAGCTTTCCACCTGCCTCGGCGGTCATCCCGGCTTCACCGAGCATCACATACGTGTTGTTGCCATCCGGCCCGCTCGGGGGTTTCACGCCGTCTGCGAATGAATCCCGGAAGATCTCGCCGCCGTTCTTGATAATCCAGAATTCGTCGACGACGGGAGTGAAAGGCATGGCAGAGGCAAGGCTGGCCGTTAATGCAAATATCAAGCCGGCGCTTGAGGTGACGAGGTGCCGCAGCACAATCATGGTTGCTCCCTCTACTGAGACTTGAACTGATTTCAGTTGAGCAAGAATCGCGCCTTATTCTTAAGCCATTGTTTGGCTGATTCTTTTTGTCCGCTGATTTCAATCTATTGAGTGAAGTGTAAAAATTTTCGACAACTTCGCTTCGAGGTCGGGGATGAAGGCGGGTGCGATTTCATGGGACTCGTCCCAGCTATGGGTCGCGCACGGCATGCCTGCCTATCCCCCTTGCTCCCCCACGGGTTCGGCGTCGTGCATCTGCGGATGCGCGGTGCGCAGCCAGCCCGCCTCGCTGTCCCAGAACACGGGCTTTTCGGTCTGCAGCATGTGGAGCAGGTTGCGGTAGTCCTCCGAACCCAGGTTGGTCAGGCGGAACAGCTCGGTCAGCCGGGTGGCGCTGCGCAGGATGATGCGGCCGCGGCCGGGCCGGTCGGGCGTGCCGGAGGGCATCCACTCGGCATAGTAGTGACCAATATTCACAACAGCCATCGTCGTTCTCCTTGGGGGATCAGTCTGGTTTAAAAATAGCTGGTTTTGCGGCGAGTGTTCTCGCGCTTGCTCCGGGGGGCGGCGGGTCTAGATTGATAAGGGAGCGCGTTTTCTGCAGGGGGAACTGGCGATGAAGGGATGGCGACTGGCGGGGGTAGTGATGATGAGCATGATGGGAACAGGACACGCGCAGGACACCGGGTCGATCAAGCTGCCGCCGCCGGAAACGGCGGGCGGCATGCCGCTGATGCAGGCGCTGAAGGCGCGGCATTCGACGCGGGAGTTTTCCGGCAAGCCGCTGCCGGCCCAGGTGCTGGCCAACCTGTTGTGGGCGGCCAACGGGGTGAACCGGCCGCACACCGGCCAGCGCACCGCGCCTTCGGCCCACGACTGGCGCGAGATCGACGTGTATGTGACGACCGCGGACGGCGCCTACCGCTACGATCCGCCCACGCATACGCTGATCAAAGTGGCGGCCGGCGACCTTCGCCCGCAGGCGGGGGTGCAGGACTTCGTGGCGACCGTGCCGCTGAACCTGGTGTACGTGGCGGACCTCGACCGCATGAGCGGGGCGAGCGCGGACGACAAGGCGTTCTACAGCGCAACCGACGCCGGATTCATCGCCCAGAACGTGTATCTGTATTGCGCGTCGGCCGGCCTGGCGGTGGTGGTGCGCGGCCTGGTCGATCGCGACGCGCTGGGGGCGGCCCTGGGCCTGAAGAAGCATCAGCGCATCATCCTCGCGCAATCGGTGGGCTATCCGGCCGGCGCCAAGTAGCGAACCGGCATACCATCAGCGGATGCCCAAATTCGCAAAGATCCTGCTCGCCTGCCTGATCTGCCTGGCCGTTGCCGGCGGCTTGATCTGGCTGATCCAGCGGCTGGCTGGTTGAGCTCGCGGCGTGACCCTAGAGTGGGTGACGGCCCGGGGGAACCTCGCGATCATCGGGAGTGTCGCTGCCACCGCCAGGCGGTTGGCTACCCGAGCCGCTGCCGGAAGACGCAAAGTCGCCGCATCTAACACTATGCTTGGGTGAAACACGCCCCAGAACAGTGACGTTGCCTGGCAATGCGCGGTTTTCTTCCTTGAGATAGACGACCGTTTCGGCCTGGTGATGGGCAATGTTTCCCTTTACCCTGCCCAATCGTGTGCAGCCCAACCAAAACATTCCTTGTGTTTCTGCAGGCGCGTTGACGGGTGCGACCGATCCCGAAAGCGCGCTCGCATAGCGGACAACGGTGGGTTCCGTGTTCCCGGCGGCATAGAGGGCTTCAAACTCACCCAGCGCCTTATCCCACCACCATTGGCGATGGGCCATGATCTTGATCCTCGACGCATAGCCGGCTGCGGCAGGCTTGCCGAGAGTCAGCGACGATACATAGAACTTCACATCCGTGTAGCTCAGCGGTTTCCTGGGCGGTCCCGGCCACTCGATGTTGTAGCTGCTGCCGGTCGCTGGTCTGAAGTCAATGAGTTCCTCAGGGACCAGTACCGTTTCGTCCGCCTGCGCAAGCGACGGACCGGCAAGGCTTAGCCACGCCAGAGCGACAAGCGATAAAGACCCACGGGCACGATTTTTCATCGCCGATCCTCCTTTTGATGAGCCTCCTTCGCGTTGCGCGAGAGAGCCTCGCGCAACCTGGAAGTAGTGCATGCCTGTAGCCTATGCCATTATTTTCATCGTGCCAGAACAAAACTCGCCGCCTGGCGACACGTGGGCGATGCTGAATCTGATCAATTGGAGAAATCCCTGAGCGAAGCCGCCCTGCGCGATCTGACGACCCGCTTCCCACAACCGGGGCGGATCGAAGCGATTTATATCCGCCCGCAGCGCCGCGGCGAGGTGGCCGCGGTCGAATCCGTCAGGGCGATTGCCGGGTTGGGGCTGGAGGGCGATCACTACGCGCTGCCGTCGCGCAGCCGGGTGGAAGGCGGCAAGCGGCAGGTGACGCTGATTCAGGCCGAGCACCTGCCGGTGGTGGCGGCGCTGACGGGGCGGGCGCAGGTCGACGCGGCTTTGCTGCGCCGCAACCTGGTGGTGTCGGGGCTGAATCTGCTGGCGGCGCGGGCGCTGTTCCGCGACCGGCCGCTGGTGCTGCGCATCGGTGAGTCGGTGGTGCTGGAAGTGACCGGGCATTGCGATCCCTGCTCGCGCATGGAAGACGTGCTGGGGCCGGGCGGATTCAACGCGATGCGCGGCCACGGCGGCGTCAATGCCCGCATCCTGGCGGGCGGGACGATCCGGGTGGGGGATGCGGTGCGGGGTGAAGGGTGAGGCGAAGGGCTCAAGCGGTCGTCAGCCCGGCGATGAGGCCGTCCTGCAGCCAGGTACCGAGATGGCGGGCGGCCTGGGCCGTGGCATCCTGATCCGACAGGTGTTCGCCCAGCGATGCGCAGATCCGGGCGAACGAAGCACCGGCCAGCAGCTGCGACAGGGCGGCGTGTTCCACGCGGTCGAGGGTGCGGAAATGCGGCTGCCAGGCCTTGCGCCAGATCAGGAGCCAGGCGGGGTCGGGCAGGCGATCGGCGGGCGGCGGCGGCTGGTCCTGGTCAAGGGCGTGCCAGATGCCGACGCTGTTGAAGCGCAGCGGCGCGAGGAACAGGGTGGGGACGAAGCGGAAGCCGACGCTTTCCCACTGCGCCGCGTCGAGTTCGGCCAGCGCCGCGGGTGCCAGGGGCTCGGCGTCGGGGCCGTCGAAGGCGCGGCGCAGCTGCCAGTCGATCATGGCCAGTTCGGCGATGTCGGGGTCCTGCGGAAAGCGCGCGGCCAGCCAGTGCGGAAAATCCGCGCCGTGCCAGCGCAGGTTGCGGTGCTGCGGGGGGTTGGCCTCGACGAAATCCAGCGCCGCGTCGTCGAAGCTGTCGTCGCCGAGGTAGGCCCAGGTTTTTTCGAAAGCGTCGCGCAGGTTGTCGAGCAGGCGGGCGCGGTAGGCGTGGTGATAGATGTGCAGGCGATGGGCGACGTCGATGCGGCCGCCGGCCGCGACGTCGTCGGCGATGGCGCTGGGGCGGTCGAGCAGGTGGTCGTGAAACGCCGTTTGCAGCGTGACGAGGGTCGGCGCGCTCATGCCACCGCCTCGCAGGTGTCCAGAACCTCGGCGGCAATGGCCCGCGCGCGGTCGAGTTCGGCGATGAGTTCGGCGAGCGCGGGGATGTGGTCGTCGCGTTCGATCATGGTGGCGACCTCGCCGAACAGCAGGCAGGCTTCGCGGTAGAGCGCCCATACCGGCTCGGCGACGGGGTGGTCGTGGGTGTCGACGATGTAGTCGCCGTGGTCGCTGTGGCCGGCCAGGTGGATCTGCTGTACCCGCTCGGCCGGCAGGTGGCGCATGAAGGCGCGCGCGTCGAAGCCGTGGTTGATGCTGCTGACGTAGATGTTGTTGACGTCGAGCAGCAGCAGGCAGTCGGCCTCCTCGGCGACGCGGCGCAGGAATTCCCATTCGCTCATGTCCGAGCTGCGGTATTCGAGATAGCTCGATACGTTTTCCAGCAGGATGCGCTGGCCGAGCGCGTCCTGCACCTGGCCGACGTGGCGCACCACCAGGCGCAGCGCCTCCTCGCTGTAAGGCAGCGGCAGCAGGTCGTGGGCGTTGCGGCCGGCGACGCCGGTCCAGCACAGGTGATCGGAAATCCACAGCGGCTGCGCGCGCTGGGCGAGTTTTTTGAGATCGGCGAGATACTGCAGGTCGAGCCCGTCGGTGGAGCCGATCGACAGCGATACGCCGTGCATCGCCACCGGGTAGCGTTCGAGCACGGCATCGAGCATGGCGAGCGGCTTGCCGCCGGGCACCATGTAATTGTCGGAAATGATTTCGAGCCAGTCGAGCGCGTGCGGTTCGCGCAGAAAGTCCGGGTAATGCACGGGCCGCAGGCCGAGGCCGAAACCCGGCGAAGCTTTTCTGATCGGGGCAGGGGGGCGCGTCATGCGGAAGTCTCTCAGGCGAGTGCAAACAATGGGCGTCGGTTGCCGGTGCGGCGGGGCCGCACCGGGGCTGGCTGCGGACGGTTACATCTTGAGGTCGGCGATGACGCCGCTCTTGTCCAGGCATTCCTTGGCAGAGACGGCCTTGAAGCCATGGCCCTTGCAGGCGTTTTGGCCCTTGCAGCTGTGCTCCGCCGTCTTGCAGTCGCTGGTGCCCTTGCAGGACAGCACGCCGTAGCAGTGCACCTTGTCGCTGGCACCGACTGCGGGGCCGCTGCTGCCACCGGGATTTTCAGCGGCGTTGACGGCGGACATCGAGAGGGCCATCGCGGCAGCGAAGGACGCGAGGGCGGCGCCTTTGGATGAAATGGACATGAATAAATCTCCTTTGATGAATGGAACGGTTTGATTTGGGTGGGTGTATCGGCGCTGCGTGTCCGCCATGCTGGCGACGGCTGCAGTGTCATGAGACAGCCGGCATGGTGTAACCCGCCGCGTGCCTCACCCCTGCTCAGTCGCGGCGGCGCAGCTGTCCTTACACCTGGACGACAAATTTTTTCGATGCGCCGCGTCGGCCCGGGCGGGCGTGCCGATGCGTCGCCGGCGAGGCTATGATGAATTCATGTTTGCCGGTTTCATCTGTGCGTTCACATTGCAAAGGAGATCCCATGAAAACCTGGTTCATCGCGTTGCCGCTGCTTGTCGTGGCGAATGCAGGGATGGCGCAGGACGTCGAACCGGCGGCCGACCCGGCCGCAACGGTGGCGCCCCAGCCGGACGCTCAGGACAAGGCGGCTGCATCCAAGCCGAAGCATCGGCAGGGCGCCGACATGCGCCATTGCCTGGAACTGAAGGACGCCAAGGCGATCATTCGCTGCGCCGAGCCCGGTCGCAAACCGTAATCCGGCACGTCGCCCGCCTGCAGCACGACGGATGACGGCATGGCGACGCCGCTTTCGCATCTGGCCGTGCCGCTGGCGCTGACCGCAGTGCTGGGTACCGACGCCGTGCCGCCGGGACTGCTGGCGCTGGCGCTGGTCTGCGCCGTGCTGCCCGACCTCGATGCGCTGGGCCTGTGGCTCGGTATTCCCTACGCGCATCCGTTCGGCCACCGCGGCATCACGCATTCGCTGCCGTTTGCCGTGGCGCTGGCGGGCGCGGGGACGCTGCTCGCGCCGGAGGCGGAACCCCGCATCGCATTCGGGGTGCTGCTGGTCAGCGCCGCGTCGCACGGCCTCATCGACGCGCTGACCAACGGTGGCCTCGGCATCGCCTTGTTCAGCCCGTTTTCACACAGGCGATTTTTCCTGCCGTGGCGGGTGATCGAGGTGTCGCCGCTGCGCCCGTCCGCGCTGTTTTCACGGCGCGGCCTCGAGGTGCTGCGCTCCGAGATGCGCTGGGTGTGGGTGCCATGTCTGGCGGTGGCTATTCTGGGGATAGCGCTGCGGGGGCTGGCAGGTCAGTGAACCGGCCGGACTAGCATCCCGCACATTCCTGGTCTGCCAGGAACTTTTCGAGGCCCGCCCTGGCGCCGCCGATCCAGGGGGCACCGTGGGCGAACAGCAGGTGGTCGAATTCGCGTTCGCGCAGGTGCTTGAGGAAGGCCTTGCGCAGGCCGCGCTTGACGCCTTCCGGGTCGTCGCCCATGTAGGCGTCGGGCACGAAGCCGAGCTTGCCCCGGTCGCGCACGATGGCGTCGCCGAGGCTCAGGATGCCGCCGTGCAGCGGCAGATACAGCGCGGTTTCCTCGGGGCACAGCGCCGCGACTTTGAGGGCCAGCACGCCGCCCGGCAGTTCCTTTCCGTGGGCGAAGCCCCTGACCTTTTCGCCGTGGGTGAATTCGTGCAGTCCGTCCTTGTGGCACCAGACCTGCGCGCCGTAACGCGCGGCGAAGCGGTCGCTGTGGCGGTAGTGATGGCGGTTGGTCAGGTAGACGTGCTGCGGCGCGCCGCGCGCCGCGAACCACTCGATGCCCTGCGCGGGCACGCGCGGGTCGATCAGCACCGGCGGGTCGGTGGCGTTGGTGTAATAGGAGTGGACGTAGGCCTGGATGCCTTCGTGGAAGGTCTTCCAGTGAAACACGCCGGGCAGGATTTCTTTCATGGCGGACTCTCCTTTGCCTCAGTAAAGACGACACCCGGGGCAAAGAAAAGCCGCCCGTGATCGCCCCCGCTGTTCCGGTTGCCATCTATAAAGCTTGCATGATCTGGAGAATCCTCCGATGCGAACGACACCCACTGTGCTGATCACCGGCGCCAACCGCGGCCTCGGGCTGGAATGGGCGCGGCAGTATGCCGAGGCCGGCTGGCGGGTGATCGCCAGCTGCCGCCATCCGGGGCAGGCCGACGACCTCAGGGCACTTGCCGGCAGCCACCCGCGGGTCAGCGTGCACCGCCTCGACGTGACCGACAGCGAACAGTTGCATACCTTGCAGCTCGATCTGGAGGAGGCCAGGATCGACGTGCTGCTCAACAACGCGGGCGTTTATCTGGACAAGTTCATGGGGGAGGTCGGCGGCATCGACTATGACGTCTGGCTGCGCACGTTCGCCGTCAACACGCTGGGGGCGGTGCGGGTGAGCGAGGCCTTCGTCGCGCAGGTGGCGCGCAGCGAGAAAAAGCGGGTGGTGGCGATCAGCAGCCACATGGGGTCCATTGCCGAGATCGGCGCGTCGGGCAGCTACGCCTACCGCTCAAGCAAGGCGGCCCTGAACGCCGCGATGAAGGGGCTCTCGCACGCGCTTGCGCCACACGGCATCGGCGTCCTGCTGCTGCATCCCGGCTGGGTGGGCACGCGCATGGGGGGACCGGATGCGCTGCTCACCCCCGCGCAGAGCGTCCGTGCCATGCGCGCCCTGGTGGAGGACTTCAAGCCGGAGTGGAACGGGCGCTTTTTCCGCTACGACGGCAGCGAGATTCCCTGGTAAGCCTGCGAGCGGGTCAATGGCCCGCGGCCTTCCTACTTGGCGGGTTCGGGCGCCGGCCCGCGTCGCCAGTAGGTGCGCAGTTTCTCCTGCTGCTCCTTGGTGAGGACGGCCTCCATGCGTTTCTGCGCCTCCACCGAGGAGTCGTACATTTTCTGCTGGAGCTTGCCGATTTCCTTGTAGGCCGAGTCGATTGCAGCGCTGTCCCGCTTGGGCGCCAGGTTCAGGTCGCGCAGCCTGGCCTGCTGGTTCATCATCTCGTTCATCAGGTTCCAGTGCGATTTGCGGGTGTCATCCTGAATCTTGTTGATCCGGGTCTGCTGCTCGCTGGTCAGGTCGAGTCCGCTGCCCCAATACGGGCCCATCATCATCCCCGGACCCATTCCGTGGCCCCCCATCATGCCGGGGCCCATGCCGCCGCCGCCCATCATGCCGGGGCCCATGCCGTAGCCGCCCATCATTCCGGGACCCATTCCGTGGCCACCCATCATGCCGGGGCCCATGCCGTAGCCATCCGGACAGGGGGGGTTGGCCTGTTCGGCCTGGAGGGCGGGCGCCGTTCCGGCCAGGGCGGCAGCGAGGCTATAGGCGGCAATCCGGCTGAAAGATCGGGTGGTGTTCATGGCAATCTCCTTTCGCACGTGGTGACGATAAACGGTTGAAACGACAACGGGATGCCGCCTATTTTTCCAGGAGGTCATCCCGTTTCCGGAGATACGTGTCGCGATCGATTTCGTCGCGAGCGTAGGCTTCCTTGAGAATATCCAGCGGCGTTTTCTGTTCCGGCTCGCCTGCGCGGCCGCCCGTGTCCCGGGGTTTTGCGAACAGATACTTCAGCAAGGCGACGATCAGCAGGATGGGAATGGCCCAGATCAGGATCATCCACACGCTGCCGAGCAGCATGCCGCCCCATCCATCGAACATCCATCCATGACTGTACGGGCCGTACATATCGTCTTGTCCTTAGGTCTGGGGCTTGCGGGGAAGGGGTTGATCGAGGGGGACGTGACACCAGATGCCGAAAAACCTGGCAGGCCAGTCAACTATAGGCATGCCTGCGTCAAATACAAATGGAGCGGGAGGGCATCCGGGGAAAGGCGGGGGCAACGATCAACGGTGCAATCGACCATGAAACGGGGGTCTGCGCGATGCTGCGTTTTCCCTGTCGTTCACGTCGGCTTGGGCGTCGGCAGTCGGCTTGACGCAACCACGACCGTGCCCAAGAATACCGGCCATCACTCTTACGCCTGCCCACAAAGGAATGCCTACATGAAACGCGCGATTTGGCTGCTGTGCTGCATTGCCTTTCCGACGGCTGCGACGGCCGGGCCGCTCGACGAAAAAAAGGCAGAAGCCCATCTGCAGGCGGTGGCTGCCGGCGACGTCGAGGCGCTGATGCGCGACTACGCCGAGGATGCCTACATGGACTGGGTCGGCGGCCCGCTCGACGGACGCTACCGCGGCAAGGCGGCGATCCGCGAGGTGTGGCAGAAATTCGCCGCCCTCAATGACGGCCAGCCGCGCCCGGCGAAGTTCGGCAAGCTGGCGCAGCAGGCCCACCCCAAGGGCGTCACGCTGGAATCGCCTGCCGAATACGGCGGCAAGCCGACGATCAAGGTTTGGCACGTACTGGTCTACCGCGATGGCGAGTTGACCACTGAAGTGTGGCAGATCGCCCCCGCGCTGAAGGTCGGCGAATGAGCGCGCGGCGGCGCAGTGTCGCAGCGATCGCCGCCGTGGCCTGCATGGCGGCGGTGGATGCAGCCGGCGCCGGTTTCGAAGCCCGGGTCCGTTCGCTGGCGGGCGCGCCGGTCGAGGATGCCGCCGTGGTGCTGGAACCGGTATCGGGCAAGGTGCCGCAGCGGAAGGCGCAGGCAAGCATCGAACAACGCGACCGCGAATTCGTGCCCTATCTGAGCATCGTGCAGAAAGGAGCCGCGGTGAATTTTCCCAACCGCGACACCCTCAAGCATCACGTGTATTCGTTTTCGCCGGCCAAGACGTTCGAGATCAAGCTCTATGCCGGCCAGCCGGCGCAGCCGGTGGTTTTCGACAAGACGGGCGAGGTGGCGCTGGGCTGCAACATCCACGACTGGATGGAGGCCCACGTGCTGGTCGTCGATACGCCCTGGTTCGGTAAGACCGGCGCCGACGGCATCGCCCGCATCGCCCGGGTGCCCGCCGGCAGCTACCGGCTGCGCGTCTGGCACCCCCGGCAGAAGGCTGCCGCCGCCACGCAGGAGGTGGCGATCGGCGCCACGCCGGGGCGGCGCGCCGAACTCGCCCTCGACGTGGCGCCGCGCGAGCCGCGCCACAAACCGCCGGCCGATTCCGGCAGCTACTGACGCATGCCCTGGCTCAACCTCGAGCGGCGCATCGCCGTCGTCTTCGTCGGTCTGGTGATGCTGATCATGCTGCTGATGCTGCTCTTGGTCCAGCGCAGCGGGGAACGCATCGTCGCCGCCGAATCGCAGCGGCAGATCGCGGCCGGCCGCATGAGCTTCGAGGCGCTGGTCAAGCAGAACCGGCGCCAACTCGAGCTTGCCGCCACTGTGCTGTCGCGGGACTTCAGCTTCCGCGAGGCGATCGCCACCCAGGACCGCCCCACCATGATTTCGGTGCTGCAGAACCACGGTTCGCGCATCGGTGCGAGCGCCATGATGGCGCTTGCGCTCGATGGCCGCGTCATCGCCGACATCCAGCAGCAGCTACGGCCGGGCGAGGCGTTCGCATTCGCCACCCTGCTCAAAGCAGCCGAGGCCGATGGCCGCGCCAGCGATTTCGTGCGCATGGCCGATGGCCGGGTGTATCAGATGGTTGTGGTGCCGATCCTGGCGCCGGTGCGCATCGCCTGGATCGTGATGGGTTTTCCGGTCGACCATGCCTGGGCGCGCGGTCTGGCGCAAAGCAGCGGGCTGGATGTCAGTCTGGTGGATGCGGTGGCCGGGCGGGTCCTGGCCAGTTCGTTGCCCGGGTCGCGCCACGCCGCGCTGGAGCAGGCCGCGCCTGGCGTGCAGGAACTGCCCGGCGAGGTTACCCTCGACGGCGATCACTACCAGGGGGTGGCGCTGCCGCTCGGGCAGCAGGCACGGGTGATCCTGCTGCACTCGCTGGAGAAGAGCGAGGCGGTGTTCAAGGAGCTCGAACAGGCCCTGCTGATCACGGCCGGCGGGGGCATCGTGCTGTTCGTTCTCGGCAGCCTGTGGCTGGCGCGGCGCATCGCCGGCCCGGTCAACGCGCTGGCCGCGACGGCGCGTCGCATCGAGGCTGGCGACTACAGCGATCCGGTGGCGGTGAAGTCGAAGGATGAGATCGGCCAGCTTGCCGCCAGCTTCGAGAACATGCGCGTCGGCATCGCTGCCCGCGAAGGGAAGATCACCCGGCTGGCGTATGAGGACGCGTTGACGGGCTTGCCCAACCGGGTTCGCATCGAGGAACGGCTGGACACTCTCGGTCCGACGGCCGAAGCTGCGGTGGTGGTGCTCGACCTTGACCGCTTCGCGGCGATCAACGATGCGCTCGGCCATCCGGTCGGCGACCAGTTGCTGCGGCAGGTCGGCGCCCGGCTGGCCGGGCAGCTGCCGCCGCGGGCGATGCTGGCAAGGCTGTGGGGCGACGAGTTCGCCTTCCTGCTCGAAGGGATGGCACGGCCGGCGGTGCAGGCTTTCGCCCAGGTGCTGCTCGCTGCGTTGCGCACGCCGATGGAAGTCGAGGGCCAGCGTCTCGATGTGAACGGCAGCCTGGGAATCGCCTTCCACCCGGCGGACGGCACCGGCCTCAACGCGCTGCTGCAGCGGGCCGAACTGGCGATGTACGAAGCCAAGCGGCGGCAATGCGGCTTCATGCTGGCCGAGGAAGTCGGCCCCGGTCCCTTGCCCGAGCAGTTGTCGCTGATCGGGGAAATGCGCGATGCGCTGGAAAAGCGCGAGTTCGTCCTCCACTACCAGCCCAAGCTCGACCTCGCGTCCGGCCGCATCGTCGGCGCCGAGGCGCTGCTGCGCTGGCTGCATCCCGAGCGCGGGCTGGTGCCGCCGGGAAGTTTCATTCCCTTTGCCGAGCGCACGGGTTTCATCCGCGAAATCACGCCATGGCTGCTCGGCGAGGTGGCGGCGCAGACCGCCGCCTGGCGCAAGCAGGGGCTGGATCTGGTGGTGTCTGCCAACCTGTCGGCGCGCGACCTGCTCGACCCGGGCCTGGTGGTGCTGGTGCGCGAGCTGGTTGCCGGCCATGGCCTGCCGCCTGCCGCGCTCTGTCTCGAGATCACCGAGAGCGCGCTGATGGAAGATCCCGCGCTGGCGCAGGCCCATCTGGAGGAACTGGCCGCGTTTGGCGTGAAGCTGTCGATCGACGATTACGGCGCCGGCCAGGCCTCGCTTGCCTACGTCAAGGCGCTGCCCGTGCACGAACTGAAGATCGACCAGAGCTTCATCCGCTCGCTTGCCGACTCGCCCAAGGATGTGGCCATCGTTCGTTCGACGATTGCGCTGGGGCATGCGCTGGATTTCGCCGTCGTGGCCGAAGGCATCGAGACCGAGGCCGACCTGGACTGGCTGCGCGGGAGCGGCTGCGATGTCGGCCAGGGCTATTTCATTGCGCGGCCGATGGCGGCTGCCGCCTTTGGCGACTGGGTCGTGGCGCGCATCGGCCCGCCCGTCCGGGCATGAGCCGGCTTTCAATCCAGGCTGCAGACCGAAGGCTTCGAGTGGCCGGTGATCAGGATTCTGACAGCGGCGCCACGATGAGCGGCACCATCATTTCCGTCGCGCTGAGTCCACCGTGCACGCCGACGTGGGTGTAGCGCTCCTCGCCACGGAGCCAGTCGCGCAGGATGGCGCGGCCGCGTGGGATGAGGACGTAATCGCCGAGCCGGTCGCGCAGGGCGGGGTGGGCTGTGCCCGGCCCCAGCCATCCCTGCTGCAGGATGTCTTCGCTCTTCAATAGCTGAACGCGGTCTGCCAGATTTTCGCGGACATAATTCTCGAATTGCATCTCGCGGCCTGCGCGCACGTAGGCGTAGGCCATGCGCGGTTCGCCGCACAAGGGCAGCAGCAGGGTCTCGCGCAAGCCGGGATGATCGTCGAGATCGATGGTCTGTTCCGCCGAGGTGTCGATGAAGCCATGGTCGGCGGTGACGATGAGCCGGCTGTTGGTTTGGTGTGCCGCCTCAACCAGTTGGGCGAAGCCCGCATCCAGCGCGGCGAAGGCCTCCGCGACCTCTGGACTGTGGATGCCGAATTCGTGTGCCAGGCTGTCGAGCTGCGGCCAGTAGGCGTGGATGTAGCTGCGCGGTGCTGATATGCGCAGCAGCCCGGCGATCTGGGCGAACATTTCGTCCAGGGTTTCGTAGCCGTGCCGCTTTGCCTTGCCGGAGAGCGCGACGTTGAAATCCGAATGGATGATGTGCCGCGGGCTGACCACGTGGCAGGGCAGGGGCAGGCGATTGAACAGCGGGGTGAGTCCGAATAGCGTTGTCGGCGTGACGCCGGCATCGCGCAGGGCATGACGTCCGGCGCGGACGCGGAAAGGCAGCGGCGCGGCGATGGCGCCGATCTCGCGGAAGTACATGTGCCAGCCGGTGAGGCCATGCTGCTGCGGGGCGAGGCCGGTGAGGAAAGTGGGGATGGCGCTGGCCGTGGTGGACGGAAAGACCGAAGTCATTGGGCTGCGCAAATGGCGGCGCAGGGCACTGTCGCGGCCGATCAGGAAATCGTGGCCCAGCCCGTCGACCACCAGCAGCACCACATGGCGCGCATCGGCCAGGTGATGCGGCGGCAGCGCCGTCAGCGGCGCATAGGGGCTGCTGCCGCCCAGCGCGGTGGTGAGGGAACTCATCAGGTTGACCAGGCTGCCGCCGTGATAGTCGGGCAGCGTAATGCCGGCTTCGGGTGTCATGGGTGTTCCGTCAGGATGCCGATAGTCAGCTTATAGTGAATATAGAAAAATTGCGTCCGGGGGGATTCAATGCGTTGTTTTGCCCCGGGCTGGCCGTCATGCCGTTTCAGCTTCGCAACAGTCCATGTTCGATAAACGATAAAAAATGAAAACGACCCTCATCCGACGCCTGCAAAGCTTTGCCTACGCCCTGCAGGGGCTGGCCCAGCTGCTGCGCACGCAGCCCAATGCGCGCGCGCATCTGCTGGCCACGTTGCTGGTTTGCGGTGCGGGGGCTTATTTCGGCCTCAGCCGTGCGGAGTGGCTGTGGGTCACCGTGGCAATCACGCTGGTGTGGATCAGCGAGGCTTTCAATACGGCGCTGGAGCAACTGGCCGACGTCCTGCATCCGGAGCAGCATCCGGGAATAGGACAGGCCAAGGACATGGCGGCAGCCGCGGTGCTGATTGCTGCGGTGGGCGCGGCGGTCATCGGCATGCTGGTGTTCGTGCCGCATCTCGCCACGTTGGGCCGGTGAGCTATCGCCGCACCAGGCACTGCCGCATCGAAGGGCAAAGCAGGGATTACGCCGGCCGCATTTCCCCTTTGCGCACCCATACGCCGCGCTGCTCGCAATGCAGCAGTTCGCTGCCGCTCAACAAATACTGGCCGACCGGGTAAACCGTACTGTTGAAATAACAGGCGCCGGTTTCGAGTTCCTGGTCAAGCGACATTTCTGCATATTCATCGAAGATCGGCGAGGTCTTGAGTTCGGGATCGGGGGCGCCGACGAGGGTCACATGGTTGGTCATGGGTTCTGCTTCCTTTTGGAGATGGCTACGGTTCCCTGCCTTATTCCCTGAACGGCGCTTTTTCCGGCTCGACGCTCTCGATCTGGGGGATGGCCTTTTGCGGATGCTGCTTGACGATCCGCTTGAGTTCGTCATCCATGAGGGCGCCATGGACGCCGCTTTGCTGCACTGCGATATCCGGCGGGAATTCCGGCGAAGCAGGCGCAATGCGCTCAATTTCGGCCTCGGCGGCGAGCCAGTCATCCAGATCATGTCCCGGGGCATAGCCACGCTTCACGAAATGGTAGTAGGCGGCATCGCGAATCATCGCCTCGCGCTGCTCGATGCTGTATGCGCCTCGCCAGGAAATGTCGGGATCATTGCGCGGGTCAACCGCGTTGCGGGTCTGTTTGGCCATGCTTTCGTCCTCCATCGTTGAAAAGAGGTGGCGCGAGGCGTCACCTCGTGTCTGCCGGATGAGCCGGCAAGGCTAACTGCGGCGGCAAGGCGCCTTATCGGGCGGCAACGGAGGCAACGACCTCGTTGAGATCCTTGCCAGCGTCACCCATCACGTCCGCGATGGTTCCGCCGAACATCATGCCGAGAAGTCCGACGTTGAGTTGTGAGATAAACACCTGGCCTTGCTTGTCTTCGTAAACCCCAAGCGCCAAGGGCATGAATGCCGTCACGCCGCGGTCCGCATCGTTGGCGAGGATTTTTGAGGCGTAGCGGGGATTGCAGATGGTCAGGCTGCCGACGCGTTCCATGGTGCCGAAAGCCGCCGTGGTCTTCTGGTAGTCGTTGACGGTCAGCACCCGCCAGTCCTGCTTCTGCTTGAGGGATTCGCCCAGGGCGGCAACCGTATCGTCATAGCCCAGCCTGCTCTTGTGCTTGATCAGCATCAAGGAAGGCATGGTGAACCACACGATGAGCCCCATCAGGAGCATGCCGACCACTACCCAGCCCGCCGCGTGCACTGTGCTTTTGCTCATTTTCCAACTCCCCCGTCTGAACGAAATCTGTCCATGGTCCAACGATTGAGTGAAGCAGCTCGATCGCTTTAGTCAAGCACGGCCCCGCTCCCGAATGACGCCAAACCAGCTTAAATATAGTCGGTTCGTGGCCGGGCAATTCGCAGCGCCGATGAGACGCGCCGCTTCAATTGAGAGGCAGCGCCAGGGTGCTAGGCGCCCCAGGTCCGCACGCGCCCGACATCCAGATGCACGAAATTGGATTCCGGGTAATAACCGACGCCGCCGCCTTTCAGCATGAGCCCGGCCTGGCGCAGGTCGGCCAGCGGAATGCCGGGCAGGCGGACGTCGATGGCCTTGCCTTCCATGTGCAGGCTGCGCTTGGCGACGCCGCTGGTGCTCGCGTTCAGCATCAGGTTGCTGGCGGGCGAGCGATAGCCGGAAATGATTTCGAATGGCTTCGATGCGCCCACCGTTGCGCTGACGCGATTGAGCAGGTCGAGCAGGCTGGGGTCGATGGCGGCCACCTGGTCGGTGCGGTGGTCACGCAGGACGCGGTTGATGTCGGCAAGGGATTCCGCCACGTAGTCGCCGTCGATCCAGTAGGGCAGGTCGACCTTTTCTCCGGTATGCAGGTTGTGCAGGCTGAGCCGGCGCTCGCCCGCGGACAGCTGGCCGGCGAAGGCGGGCAGCGGCAGGACGGGGGCGAGCAGGCCCAGTTTGAGAAAGCTGCGGCGATTGATCGGGTGCGTCATGGTTTTCCTTGCATGGTGTTGTGCGTCCGGCGGCCCACTTCGCGGGCTAGGCCGTCCTGTGCGGCGATCACGCTCTCTACTTTGGACCAGTCGATGGCCTGATTCAAGTCATTGGCCTCGGCCAGCTCACGAACGGTTTGCGCCGGGTCGCTGCCCTGCTCGTAGATGTCATGATGGACCTCGAGCAGGATGCGGCCGTCCTCGACGACGGCCAGCAGCACGGGCTGATAGATGAGGCGGCCCGGTGTTCCGACGCTCACCCGGTCGAAAAGTTCGGCGACGTCGTCCGGATGCAGGCGGATGCAGCCGTGGCTGCGGAAATGGTACACGCTCGACGGCGCAATGGTGCCGTGGATGCCATAGCCCCACAGGCTGAGCCCAAGCCAGTGGGCGCCGAGCGGATTGTCGGGGCCGGGCGGTACTTCCTCCAGCACGATCTTGTTCTCACGGCGCATTTCTTCCTGGATCGACAGCGGCACCTTCCAGGCCTTGTTCATTTCCCGCGCGACGATTTTGAATTCGCCTTGCGGGGTGGGCCAGGTGGGTTTGCCGAGGCCGACCGGATAGGCGGCCAGCAGCGTGCCCCGGCTGAAGTGGTACAGCATGCGCTGCGGGATGTTGATGAGGATGCCGTCGTCGAGCGTCGCCGGCACGATGTGGGGGTTGTGGATGCGGAAGCGCTGGCCGGGGTGGATGAGCGCTTCGTAGGGCACGGCGTTGTCGCGCGCCAGCAACGTCGGCGGCAGGCCGAAGCGGGCGCCGATGGCGATCAGGAAATCACCGGGCTGGACGATGTATTCGCTGTCGCCGCCGGCCAGCTGCTCTGAAAGCGGCGGCTGGCCGTTTGCCAGTGCAGCAAGGCTGATGCCTGCAAGGAGGCAGGCGAGAAGGCGGCGCGCATGAGTGATCATCAGGTCTGTTTTCTTGTCGAGGGAGTTTCCGGCCACGCAGTTACCCGGCGCACGCGCTGATTCTATCCCCCAATCCGGATCTATTTTATCGGCGGTGACGCGGGCCGATGCTGACACAACAGTTGCCAGTATGTATAAAGAACGAATAACAATATTCGTTCACAACAATACGTTGGATCGACGGTGAGGATTTTCCGTCGCCGACAGGCAGCGTTTTTAGGGGGATGCTCGATCGTGAGTCATGACAGCCGGACCAGGCTCTTCTCGCAGGCGCGCCTGGTGCTGATCGCAGGCGTGGTCGGGCTTCTGGTTGGGATGGTGGGAGTGCTTCTTGCACAGGATGTGCAGCGGGTCCGCTTTTTCGACAACCTGCACTGGACGGCGGGCACGGTCACGGCGGCGGTGCTGGCATGGTTCGGCGTGCGCTCGGCGCAGGCCGACAGCGTGCGCGGGCTGCGCTGGATCGCGATAGGACTGACCGCCTACGCGGTCGGCCAGATCATCTGGGACGTGCAGGCATTGACCGGCTATGCCGGTTTCCCGTCGCCCTCCGACCTGTTCTACGTGTTGCTGGGTCCCTGCGTGGCGGCAGGTTTGCTGAGCGAGTCATTCAGGCTGGCCGACCGCGTCCAGCGCAGGACCCTGCTGCTCGATGCCGCAACCCTCGGCATCGCTGCCACGACGCTGGTGCTGGTGTTGTACCTGCCCAGGCGCGGGGACATGGCGCTGCTCCAGCTGACCGTGGTCGTGGCCTACCCGGCCAGCCTGCTTGCAACTGCGTGTATCGGCCTTGTCGCGGCACCCACCCTGCGTTTGAAGTTTTCCTGGAGTTACTGGCTGTTCCTGGCTTCGCTGATGGTCACCGGTGTCTGCTGGATGGTGTGGAACGCCATGGCCCTGGACGGTGTGGCCGCCGACGGCGCCTGGTTCAACAGCCTGTTTTCCTTCTCGGTGATGGGCATGGGCCTGGCCACGCTGTACTGGAACATCGGGGTGTCGCGTAATGCCGTATGGGAGCGGCGGAGCGAAGGCTTTTTGCGCATGCTGCCGCTGGCGGCGGTGGTGCTGGCCTGTCTTGCGGTCATTTGGGCGGATCCCGATGCAGGCGTGTCTCGGGCGGTCGTCAAATCCGTCGAGATCGGCGCGCTGGTGGTGATCGCGCTGGCCATGCTGAAGCAAGGCACGCTGCTGCAGGAGCACGATCAGCTGAAAACCGTCAGCCGCCATCTGGAAGACAGCGAACATCAGAAAAAGCTGATCCTGGACACCATTCCCGACCTCGTGTGGCTGAAGGATGCGGAGGGCGTCTACCGGATGTGCAACCCGGCCATGGAGCGCTTTTTTGGGGCGCCCGAATCGGAAATCGTGGACAAAACCGATTTTGGTTTTGTCGACGCCGAGACGGCACGTTTTTTACAGCAGCGGGACAGGGAAGCCATGGCGTCGGAACAGCCGACCCAGAACGAGGAATGGGTGACCTCCGCTGCGAATGGTCGCCGGCTCCTGTTCGAAACCATCAGGACGCGCCTGCGCGACCGCAATGGAAAGACCCTCGGCGTGCTTGGCGTTGCGCGCGACATCACCGAACGCGAGAGCGTGGGTCGGGAACTGGCGCTGGTGAACTTTGCGCTGAACCGTGTGAAGGAAGCCGCTTATCTGGCGGACGAGCAGGGTCATTTCCACTATGTGAACGATGAGGCCTGCCGGGCGATGGAGTGCACGCGTGACGAACTGATGAAGCTGCGGGTCATCGATGTCGATTGCGAAATCACGCAGCCGGGGCAGTGGCGGGCCTTCTGGGATCAGCTCAAGACCGAGAAGGCGATGACGCTCGAAAGCTGTCACAAGACCCGGAACGGGAAGACGTTTCCGGTGGAAATCAACGCCAATTATTTCGAGTTTTCCGGACAGGCTTATGTGCTCGGCCTGGCGCGCGACATCACGGAGCGCAAGCAGGTGGAAAAGCAGATACGGGAGCTGGCCTATTACGACGCGCTCACCCGGCTGCCGAACCGGCGGCTGCTGATGGACCGCCTGGGCCAGGCACTGATCGCCAGCCAGCGCAGCCGCGAGTTCGGTGCGCTGATGATCCTGGATCTGGATCACTTCAAGACCCTCAACGACACCCGGGGCCACGATGTCGGCGACCAGTTGCTGGTCGAGGTGGCGCGGCGCCTGACCTCGAATGTGCGCCAGCACGACACCGTATGCCGCCTCGGCGGGGACGAGTTCGTGGTGATGCTGGAGGATCTGGGCCAGGACGAGCCGCACGCGATCACCCAGGCCGAGACGATTGCGGAGAAGGTGCGCGCCGCGCTCAACCAGCCCTATTCGCTGAATCACAACGGAGCGAAATTCCACAGCACAACCAGCCTCGGCCTGACGCTGTTCCGGGGGCAGGACGCCTCGGTCGACATGCTGCTGAAGCAGGCCGACGTGGCGCTCTACCAGGCCAAGGATGCCGGGCGCAACCTGGTCCGCTTCTTCAACCCGGCGATGCAGGCGGCGATCGACTCGCGCATGGTGATGGAAGCGGCGCTGCGCCATGCCCTCGACAAGGGCGAGTTCCAACTCTACTACCAGCCGCAGATCGATCAGGACGGCGGGCTGATCGGCGCCGAGGCCCTGATTCGCTGGTTGCCGGTGAACCAGGGCATGATTTCTCCGGCGGATTTCATCCCGCTCGCCGAGGAAACCGGGCTCATACTCCCCATCGGAAAATGGGTTCTGGATACGGCCTGCGCCCAGCTCAAGGCCTGGGAGCGCGATCCGCGCACGCAGTCCCTGCAGATGTCGGTCAATGTCAGCGCCCGGCAATTCCACCAGCCCGATTTCGTGGACACGGTGCAGCACAGCCTGGTTGCGAGCGGCATCAATCCGGCTCGCCTCAAGCTCGAACTGACCGAGAGCGTGGTGCTCGAAAACGTCGATGCGGTCGTCAGCCGGATGCAGCAGCTCAACGCGCTGGGGGTGAGTTTCTGTCTGGATGATTTCGGCACCGGCTATTCGTCCCTGTCCTACCTCAAGCGCCTGCCGCTCGACCAGGTGAAGATCGATCAATCCTTCGTCCGCGACGTGACCGAGGATCTGAACGATGCCGCCATCGTCATGGCCATCATGGCGATGAGCCGGTCACTGGGTTTGCAGGTGATTGCCGAAGGGGTGGAAACCCAGGCGCAACGGGATTTTCTGCTGAAGAACCAATGCGTGGCCTATCAGGGCTTTCTGTTCTGCAGGCCGATCCCGATCGAGGAGTGGGAACGCCTGCTGGACTAGGCCGCCCGGCTGTTCGGTCGGGCGACGCGTCCTTACTGAACCGGCATCGGCTTGTTGTCGTTGAGGTTGAGCCAGCCTTTGGCGATGCGGTAGACGAACCAGACGAAGGCCACGCCCCAGACGACCCAGCCGATCAGGATGATCCAGGTGATGGCGCCGACGATGCACCACACCACGCTCCACCAGAAGGTGCTGATCTGCCATTTGAAATGGCTTTCCAGCCAGGTGCCCTGGACCTCCTCGCGCTTGATGTAGTTGAGCACGATGGCGACGATGGCGGATACGCCGGCAAACAGCGCCAGCGCGTACAGCGCATAGATCACCGCGGTCAGGGTCTTGAGGCTGGCGTTTTTGTCGTCGGCGACGGGGGCGGAGTCCATGGTCATCGTGCTTTCTCGTAGAGGGGCATCATTTGCGGCACCAGCGCATTCAGTGCCTGGATGCGGTTGGTGGGCGCGGGGTGGGTGCTGAGGAAGACGGGCGGGCCGTTGCCGCTGGCGGCGCTCATTTTCTCCCACAGACGTACCGCGGCGTGCGGGTCGTAGCCGGCGCGGGCGGCGAGCTCGATGCCGTAGCGGTCGGCTTCGCTTTCGCCCTCGCGGCTGTTGGGCAGGGTCAGCGCAATGTCGGCCACCGGCGCCAGGATGCTGAGATCGCGTCCGGCGACGATGGAACCGAGCGTCATGCCGCCCTGCATGGCGATGGCGCGCGACATGCGCTCGCGGCCGTGGCCCAGGATGGCATGCGAGATTTCGTGGCCCATGATCTGGGCGATCTCGTCGTCGCTGAGCTTCAGTTTTTCGATGATGCCGGTGTAGATCGCCATCTTGCCGCCGGGCATGCACCACGCGTTGAGCGTGGGCTCGTCGATCACCGCGACCGACCATTTCCAGTCGCGGCTGGGCGGATACATGTTGCCGGCCTGCACGATCAGCCGGTCGGTGATGCGCTTGACGCGGGCGTTCAGCGCGGCGTCGGTGCTGAGCTTGCCCTTCTGCTGCGCCTCGCTCATCGTTTGCGCGTAGGCCTGGGCCGAGGAGGCTTGCGCCTGTTCCTCGGACACCAGCACCAGCTGCTTGCGGCCGGAGACCGGGTTGGCCTGGCACGCCACCAGGCCGGCGGCGAGCAGGAGAGTCAGCAGAAGTTTGGGTTTCATCGCAGCTCCTTCCAGAAAGGTCGAACCAATCGGACTCAGATCCCGCGCAGCAGTTCGTTGATGCCGACCTTGGACAGCGTCTTCGCGTCGACCTTCTTCACGATCACCGCACAATACAGACTATAGCTGCCATCCTTGGAAGGAAGGTTGCCGGACACCACCACCGAGCCGGCGGGGACGCGGCCGAAGTGGACTTCGCCGGTCTCGCGGTCGTAGATCTTGGTCGACTGGCCGATGTAGACGCCCATCGAAATTACGCAGTTGTCCTCGACGATCACGCCTTCGACCACTTCGGAGCGCGCACCGACGAAGCAGTTGTCGCCGATGATGGTCGGGTTTGCCTGCACCGGCTCGAGCACGCCGCCGATGCCGACGCCGCCGGACAGGTGCACGTTCTTGCCGATCTGGGCGCAGGAGCCGACCGTGGCCCAGGTGTCGACCATGGTGCCTTCGTCGACGTAGGCGCCGATGTTGACGTAGCTCGGCATCAGCACCACATTCTTGCCGATGTAGGAGCCGCGGCGGGCGGCAGCCGGGGGCACGACGCGGAAACCGCCTTCGCGGAAGTCGCGGCTGTTGTAGTCGGCGAACTTCGACGGCACCTTGTCGAAATAGTTGGTGAAGCCGCCCTTGATGAAGGCGTTGTCTTCCAGACGGAATGACAGCAGCACCGCCTTCTTGATCCACTGGTGGGTGGTCCAGTTCTGGCCGTCGGTGCGTTCGGCGACGCGCAGTTGCCCTTTGTCGAGCATGTCGATCACCGACATGACGGCGTCCTTGAGCTTGGCGTCGGCGTTGCGCGGGGTGATGTCGGCGCGGCGTTCAAAAGCGTCTTCGATGATTTTCTGCAGGTCTTGCATGATGGATTCCTGTGGTTGAAGGTGAAACAAAGGAGGGGAAATTAATCGATATTGAGCGGAGTTTTCACGCGGCTTCACCAACGAAGCTGGCGATGCGTCCCGCCGCCTCGACGCAGGCGTCCAGGTTGTCGACCAGCGCGATGCGGACGAAGCCCATGCCCGGGTTGACGTTGGCGGCGTCGCGCGCGAGGAAGCTGCCAGGGAGCACGGTCACATGCTGCGTGCGATACAGCTCGCGCGCGAACGCGGCATCGTCGCCGCCCGGCACGCGTGCCCACAGATAGAAGGCGGCGTCGGGTGCATCGAATTGCAGCGCGTCCTTCAGCATCGGCATCACGGCGGCGAATTTTTCGGCGTACTGGCGGCGGTTCTCGACCACGTGCGCCTCGTCATTCCATGCCGCGACGCTCGCCGCCTGCACCGCCGGGCTCATCGCGCTGCCGTGATAGGTGCGGTAGAGCAGGAAGGACTTCATGATCCCGGCGTCGCCCGCCACCATGCCGGAGCGCAGGCCGGGCACGTTGGAGCGCTTCGACAGTGAGTTGAACACGACGAGGTTTTTGAAGCCACGGCCGAGCTGCTGCGACGCGGTCAGCGCGCCCAACGGCGGCTTGCCTTCTTCGAAGTAAATCTCCGAATAGCATTCGTCGGCCGCGATGACGAAGCCGTGCCGGTCGGACAGCTCGAACAGTTCCTTCCAGTCAGCCAGCGCCAGCACCTTGCCGGTGGGGTTGCCGGGCGAGCAGACGTAGACCAGGCTGATGCTGTCCCACAGGTCATCGGGCACGCGCGACCAGTCCATTCTGTAGCCGTTTTCCGGCAGCGTGTTGAGGAAGAAGGGGCGGGCGCCGGCCAGGAGCGTGGCGCCCTCGTAGATCTGGTAGAAGGGGTTGGGCGAGACGACGGTGCGGCGCCCGTGGCGGGTAGAATCGACGGCGGCCTGGGCGAACGCGAACAGCGCTTCGCGCGAGCCGTTCACCGGCAGCACCTCGGTCGCCGGGTCGAGCTTCACGCCGTAACGGCGCCCGGCCCACGCGGCAATCGCTTCACGCAGCGCATCCGAGCCCTGAGTGATGGGATAATTCGCGAGCCCCGCGAGCCCCGCGACCAGCGCATCCTTGATGAACTGCGGCGTCGGATGCTTGGGTTCGCCGATCGACAGGTTGATCGGAGACAGGTCGGAGTTCGGCGTCACCCCGCCGAACAGTTCGCGCAGTTTCTGGAACGGGTAGGGGTGAAGTTGTTCGAGACGCGGATTCATTGCGGTTTGGATTCTGATTAAGCCTCACATTATAAAGCCCCATGCCTTCGATTCCCCTGCAGCGCACTCTTGCCGTCAGCAGCCTGGTCTATGCAGCCGCCCTGTGGGGGTTGATGTGGTTTCCCTACCGCCTGCTCAACGAGGCCGGGGTTGGCGGCATCGCCTCGAGCTTGTTCACCTACGCCGTGCCGCTGCTCGCGTTCGGCTGGCTGCACGGCCGCGAACTGAACCGCGCGCGCGGCAAGTGGATGTGGCTGTCCGCGCTGGCGCTGGCGGCGGGCTGGACCAATCTGGCCTATGTGCTGGCGATGCTGCAAGGCGAGGTGGTGCGCGTGCTGCTGCTGTTTTTTCTGTCGCCGCTGTGGACGGTGGTGTTCGCGCGATTTTTATTGCATGAAAAGCTCAACGGTGCCGGCTGGGCAGTGATGGTGCTGGCGGCGGGTGGGGCGATGGTCATGCTGTGGCAACCCGACGGCAGCCTGCCGCTGCCGACCAACCGCGCCGAGTGGCTGGCGCTGTCGGCCGGGATGATGTTCGCGCTGAGCAACGTTATCAGCCGCCACCTCGGCGGCGTTACCGAAGGCGCCAAGTCGGTGTCGATCTGGGCCGGGGTGGGGGTATTGACGGTGATCGGCCTTGGGCTGTATCCGGGCGAGCTCGATTTCATCGACGATGCGGAATGGCGCGTCTGGCTGCTGCTCATTGGCGTCGGCCTTTTCATCGGCAGCATGACCTACGCGGTGCAGTACGGCCTCGCCCGTGTGCCAGCCAACCAGGCCATCGTCATCTTTCTGTTTGAACTGGTGGTGGCGGCGGTCGCGGCCTATTTCCTGTCCGACGAGCGCATGGGCGTGCAGGAATGGATCGGCGCGGCCATGATCATCACGGCCAGCCTGTTCTCCGGCCACATGGAAGACGATCAAGCGAAAGAGAAACCCCATGTCTGAGCTGTCCCCAAGCCCCGTCGCCGCCCTGTTGCACGCCGGCCTGCTGGTTTCCGATCTGGAACGGGCCAGGACTTTCTACGAATCGGTGCTGGGGCTGACGCCGTATCCGCATCGTCCCGACCTGCCTTACCCCGGCGAGTGGTACGACCTGGGCGGCGGACAGCAGCTTCACCTGATGCAACTGGCCAATCCCGATGCGGGCTCGATTCGCCCAGAGCACGGCGGCCGTGACCGCCACATTGCGCTGGCGGTCACGAATATGGCTGCGCTGAAAAGCAGGCTCGATGCGGCGGGGGTGCGCTACACCGCCAGCAAGTCCGGTCGCGCGGCGCTGTTCTGTCGTGATCCGGATTCCAATACGCTGGAGTTCGTCGAGCTTGGCTGACGGTGCGGATTTGTCTGGTTGCTGTGCCAGGCCGAGGGCGGGCGCTGGCGCCGGGGACACGCGATGTCTTGAGTGCGGGTGTTAGAACAATTGGACTACCTCTCACCGGCCCCCTCGAGCCCGAGGACGATTTCGAGTGCTTGGCGCGAAATCAGGTCTCGCCGCCGAAAAGCATCAGGAGCGCCGGCAGCAGCAGCAGCACGACGACCACAAGGCGCAGCACATCGTTGTTGCCTCGTGTGCGGCGCGGCCTGAGGCCGCAGCAACAGCATTTCGGGTCGGGGGTGTGTGTGTCTCGAATAGGCGCATACATGGCAGCCTCCCTCACAGCATCTGGACTTGCCGCGAGATGAGACGCAGTCAGTCGCAGATCAAGCGTCCTGTCTACAGCGCGGCGACAACTATCAACATAGGACAAATACCTGGCGATTGCAGTCTGAGGCAATGCGTTTTACGGGGAAATTGATGCGAAGCGCTGCAGGCCGTCACGCGCCAGTAGCGCGGCGCCGTAGGACGCTTCGGCATGAACGGCGCGCGCGACCTGCACGCCAAGCAGGCGTTGGCGGATACGCGTCCACGCAGGATTGCGGGCGCCGCCGCCGGCGGTTTTGACCTGGCGCACGGGCGTGGCACCCAGTTCGCCCAGCAGCCCATAGCCGCGCGCCTCGATGCGGGCGAGGCTTTCCAGCAGGCCGTGCAGGAATTCGGCGTCGTCGGCCGGGCGCGGCGTCAGGCGCGGTGACAGTTGCGGATCGTTGACCGGGAAGCGTTCGCCGGTGCGGGGCAACGGCAGATAGTCGAGCGGGCTGGCGACGGCGGGGTCGATTTGTTCACTCAGCGCGGCCAACTGGCGGTCGTCGAAAAACTGCCGCAGCACCGCGCCGCCGGCGTTGCTGGCGCCGCCCGCCAGCCAGCGGCTGCCGAACCAGTGCGAATAGACGCCGTGTTCGCTCGATTCCACCCGGCTGTCGGACAGCAGCTTCAGCACCAGCGTGCTGCCGAGCGAGGTGACGGCGTCGCCGCTTTGGCTGACGCCGGCTGCCAGAAACGCGGCGATCGAATCGGTGGTGCCGGCGTGCACCATGCAGCCGGGGTTCACGCCGAGGTAGCGTGCGCGTGGGCGCGACACGGTGGCGAGCCGGGCGCCGGGCGCGATCGGAACCGGCAGGTAGTCGACATCGGCCAGGTATTCCACCCATGCTGGCCATTTCAAGTCGTCGAGGTCGAGGCCCATCTTGAGGGCGTTGTGATAGTCGGTCATCCCGACGCGGCCGGTCAGCAGTCCCGACAGCCAGTCGGCCTGGTTGAGATAGAGGCGGGCGCCGGTGAGGCCGAGCCGCTTTTTCAGCCACAGCACCTTGGCCAGTCCCGAAGTGACGGCGGCAGCTGGGTGGCCCGGGATGGCGGTCCTGGCGATCAGCGCGGCTTCATCGACCGCGCGGTCGTCGTTGTAGAGCAGCGGCGGGTGGCGCGGCGAGAGTTCCTCGTCGCAGGCGAGCACGGTACCCGAGGTGCCGTCGAGCGCGATGTCCGACAACTGCGTGCGGATCGCCGGCGGCAGCGACGCGACCAGATCCCACAGCGCCTCGCGCCAGATGCCGGCGCGCTCGTACTCCTCCAGTGTGCCGAAGTCGCGTTGGTCCTCGGCAACGATCGCGCCTTCGGCGTCGATGACGCAGCAGCGCGCGCCCGAGGTGCCGAAGTCAATGCCGAGAAAAAACAAGGGATCAGCCGCGCGTGTTCGACTGGTGTTCGAATTGCGTCAGGTCGACGCGTGCGGCGGGCTGCCAGCCTTTCTTGCGGTGCTCGGCGACCACGTTGGTGAAGATGCCGCCCCGCACATAGAACTTGGCGGTCAGCCGCATAAAGCGCGGCTTGGTCACCTTCACCAGATCATCGAGAATCCGGTTGGTGACATCCTCGTGAAAATGGCCTTCCTCGCGGAAGCTCCACATGTAGAGCTTCAGGCTCTTCAGTTCGACGCAGGTCTTGTCGGGGATGTAGTCGAGGATCAGTGTGGCGAAATCGGGCTGCCCGGTCTTGGGGCAAAGACACGTGAATTCAGGGACTTCCATGTGAATGTGAAAGTCGCGTCCAGGTTTGGGGTTGGGGAAGGTTTCCAGGGTCTTGGCGGGCGTGGAGGGCATACGGGGCTCGGTGTAGAATGTGGCGAAAATGAGAACGTCGCCTGCCACGATAATAAAAGCAGCGGGCGCGTTGAGACGACACATTATAAAAGCTTAGGTCCGCTGTCTTGCGTTTAACCCACATCAAACTTGCCGGTTTCAAGAGTTTCGTCGATCCCACCGTCATTCCCGTCCCCGCGCAGCTGACCGGTGTGGTGGGGCCGAACGGCTGCGGCAAGTCGAACGTCATCGACGCGGTGCGCTGGGTGCTCGGCGAATCGTCGGCCAAGCACCTGCGCGGCGAGTCCATGCAGGACGTGATCTTCAACGGCTCGGGTACACGCAAGCCGGCGTCGCGCGCCTCGGTCGAGCTGGCGTTCAACAACGAGCTCGGCCGTGCCGCCGGACAGTGGTCGCAATATTCCGAGATCGCGGTCAAGCGCGTGCTCGACCGCAGCGGCGACTCCAGCTACTACATCAACAACATGCGGGTGCGGCGGCGTGATGTCGCCGACCTCTTCCTCGGCACCGGCGTCGGCGCGCGCGCCTACGCCATCATCGAGCAGGGCATGATCTCGCGCCTGATCGAGGCCAAGCCGGAGGAACTGCGCGGCTATCTGGAAGAAGCGGCGGGCGTGTCCAAGTACAAGGAACGCCGCAAGGAAACCGAAGCGCGCCTGAAGGACGCGCGCGACAACATGAATCGCGTCGAGGACATCCAGCGCGAACTGAAGACCCAGGTCGAGAAGCTCACCGCGCAGGCCGAAGTCGCCCAGCACTACCGCAGCCTGCAGGCCGACCTGACGTTTGCCCAGCATCGCCTGTGGTATGCGAGAAAGCATGACGCCGCGCAGCAGCGCGCGCGCATCGACCGCGACCTGGTCGAGGCGCAGAACAGGCTGGAAGCCGAGACCGCACGCCTGCGCCATATCGAATCCGAGCTCGAAACCGCACGCCAGACCCAGTTCGCCGGGCAGGACACGCTCAACACCGCGCAGGCCACGTATTACCAGGCGCAGTCCGAAGTGGCGCGCATCGAGCAGACGATGGCGCACCAGAACGCCACCCGCGAGCGGCTCTATCGCCAAGTGCAGGATCTCACTGCGCGCATGGAGGCACAGCAGGCGCGCCGTGCCACCACACTGGAGTCACTGAACGAGGTCAACGCACAGCAGCCCGGCCTCGAGGCCGCACTGACGGACGCCGAAGCCGCCGCCCGCCAGGCCACCGACAGCACGCTGCCGCAGAAGGAAGCCGCGCTGCGCGAGGCGCAGCAGGGCGTGGGCGAGGCACAGCGCTTGGTGTCGCAACTCGACCAGTCGCGCCAGGTCGACGAAAACAGCCTCGGCCACACCAAGCGCCAGCTTGAACAGCTGGATGCGCGACAGCGCAGGCTCGCCCAGGAACAGGCGCAACTGCCGCGCCCGGATGCGGCCGGCCTGGCAAAGAAACAGGTCGAGCTCGAGGAGCTGGCGCAGACGCTGGCGACCGCACAGGCCGGGCTCAAGGAAGCCGAAACCGCGCTGCCCGAACTCGAAGCCGCGCGCAGCCGGCAGTCGAGCGAACTCGAGGCCGCGCGCAAGGCGCTGCACCAGACCGAGGCTGAACTCGCCGCGTTGAAGAAACTGCAGGAAAGCCTCAAGGCCGACGAGAAGCTCGGCGGCTGGTTGCGCCAGCGTGGCCTCGATAGCGCGCCGCGCCTGTGGGAAAAGCTGCGCGTCGCCCCCGGCTGGGAAGCGGCGGTCGAGGCGGTGCTGCGCGAGCGCCTGCAGGCGGTGGCCGCCGACGCGGCCCCCGACTGGTTCGCCGATGCGCCGCCGGCCCGCCTCACCGTCTGGACCGGGCAGGGCGCTTCTGCCGCCGCCGCGCCGGCGCTGCTGGCCAGCAAGATCGACAGCGACGATGCCGCAGCGCGCGCGGCTTTGGACGACTGGCTCGCCGGCGTGTACTGGGCCGATGACGCGGATGCCGCGCGCGCCCGCTGTGCCAGCCTCGCGCCCGGCGAATACGCCGTCACGCCGCAGGGCCATCTGTTTACCCGCCACAGCGTCACCTTCCACGGCCCGCACACCGCGGTCGAAGGCATCCTCGCACGCGGCCGCGAACTCGAACGGCTGACTGACGACGCCGTGCGCCTGCGCGACGAGGTGGCGCAGCTCGAAGCCGCCTACGCCGAGACGCAGCAACGCTACATGGAGCGCCAGCGCGAGATCCAGTCGCTGCGCGCGCAGACCGGCCAGACGCAGAGCCGCCACCACACCGCACAGATGGAACTGCTGCGCCTGCAGCAGGCGGTGGAGCGGGTGCAGAGCCGGGCCACGCAGATCGCCCAGGAACTCGACGAAGTCACCCGCCTGCAAGTCAGCGAGCGCGCCACGCTCGACACCCTGGAAGCCCGCCTCAAGGACTATCGCGCGCAGGGCGACGCCGCCCGCGAAGCGCTCTACGCCGCGCGCCAGCTGCGCGACCAGGCCGACCGTGCCGTGTTCGAGGCGCGCGAACTGCAGCGCGCAGCCGAGCGGCGCCACCAGGAAGCGGGCTTCGCGCTCACCACCTGCAGCAACAAGATCAAGGAACTCAGCGAGACCCTGGCGCGCATCGACCAGGAAATCGCCGACGACGAAACGCGCCTGGCCCAGGCGCGCGACGAACTGGCCCGCCTGCCGGCCGACGCGCTCGACGCCGAACTGCAAGCTGCGCTGACCGCGCGCACCGAAGCTGAAACCGCACTGGCCGCTGCACGCGATGCGCTGGAAGGCCTGACTGCGCAATTGAGAAGCCACGACGAGGCGCGCATGGCCTGCGAGCAGGGGCTCGATCCGCTGCGCCGCACCATCGAGCAACTGAAGCTCAAGGACCAGGAAGCGATGCTGATGCAATCGCAGTTCGAGCTGCAGCTGCGCGAGGCGGCGGCCGACGAGGCCAGCCTCGAATCGGGCCTGGCCGACAGTCCCAAACCCGGCCAGTTGCAGGCCGATATCAACCGCCTGCAGAACGAGATCGCCGCGCTGGGCGCGGTCAACCTCGCCGCGCTGGACGAGCTCACCCAGGCGCAGGAGCGCGCCGAATACCTCGCCGCGCAGTGCGCCGACCTGCTCGAAGCCGTCACCACGCTGGAAGACGCGATCCGCCGCATCGACCAGGAATCGCGTGCGCGGCTGAAGGACACCTTCGACACCGTGAACCAGCACATGGGCGAACTGTTCCCGCAACTGTTCGGCGGCGGCCAGGCGCGCCTCATCCTCACCGGCGACGAACTGCTCGACGCCGGGGTGCAGGTGTTCGCCCAGCCGCCCGGCAAGAAGAACGCCTCGATCCACTTGCTGTCCGGCGGCGAAAAAACGCTCACCGCGTTGTCGCTGGTGTTCGCCATGTTCAAGCTCAACCCGGCGCCGTTCTGTCTGCTGGACGAGGTCGACGCGCCGCTCGACGACGCCAACACCGAGCGCTACTGCAACCTGGTCAAGGCGATGTCCGACCACACCCAGTTCCTGTTCATCACCCACAACCGCGTCACCATGGAAATGGCGCAGCACCTCGCCGGCGTCACCATGCAGGAGCAGGGCGTGTCGCGCATCGTCGCGGTCGACGTGGAAGAGGCGGTGGGGATGGTCGAGGCGGCCTAAATTCAGCTCGCCCCTAGCCGGATGCGCCGGCTATCGGCGAAAATGGCGCCTTTGCGGCTTTTCCCATACTCCCATGCTTGATATCCAGCTGCTGCGCAAAGACGCAGCCCTCGTTGCCGATCGCCTGGCGGCGCGCGGTTTTGCCTTCGATGCGGCGCGCTTCGAAACGCTGGAAGCCGAACGCAAGACGATCCAGACCCGCACCCAGGACGCGCAAAGCCGCCGCAATACCCTGTCGAAACAGATCGGCATGATGAAGGGTAAGGGCGAGGACACCACGGCGGTGATGGCCGAGGTGGCGGGCCTGGGCGATGAGCTGAAGCAGCTGGAAACGCGCCTGTCCGAATTGCAGGCCGAGCTCAACGATTTCCTGATGGGGGTGCCGAACCTGCCGCACGAATCGGTGGCGGTTGGCAAGGACGAAACGGCCAATGTGGAGGTGAGTCGCTGGGGCACGCCGAAGACCTTCGACTTCCCGGTGCGTGACCACGTCGATCTCGGCGAAGGGCTGGGCCAGCTCGACTTCGCTGCTGCGGTGAAAATCACCGGCAGCCGTTTTTCCGTGATGAAAGGGCCGCTGGCGCGGCTGCACCGCGCGCTCGCCCAGTTCATGCTCGACGTGCACACCAGCGAGCACGGATACGCGGAAGTCTATGTGCCGTATCTGGTGAACGCCGATTCGATGCGCGGCACCGGGCAGTTGCCGAAGTTCGAGGAGGACCTGTTCCACGTGCCCCGCACTGATTCGGACAAGCTGTATCTCATCCCCACCGCCGAAGTGCCGGTGACCAACCTGCTGCGTGACGAGATCGTCACTGCTGAATCGCTGCCGCTGAAGTTCGTCGCCCACACCCCGTGCTTCCGCTCGGAAGCCGGCTCCTACGGCCGCGATACCCGCGGCATGATCCGCCAGCACCAGTTTGACAAGGTGGAACTGGTGCAGATGGTGAAGCCGGAGGATTCTTACGCCGCGCTGGAAGCGCTGACGGCCAACGCCGAGGCGATCCTGCAGAAGCTCGGCCTGCCGTATCGCAAGATGGCCCTGTGCAGCGGCGACATGGGATTCTCGGCGGCCAAGACCTACGACCTGGAAGTATGGCTGCCGGCGCAGAACACCTACCGCGAAATCTCCTCGTGCTCCAATTTCGAAGCCTTTCAGGCGCGCCGCATGCAGGCACGTTTCCGGTCAGGGCAGGGCAAGCCGGAACTGCTGCACACGCTGAACGGTTCGGGCCTGGCGGTGGGGCGCACGCTGGTGGCGATCCTGGAGAACTACCAGAATGCCGACGGCAGCGTGACTGTGCCGGACGCGCTGCGTCCGTGGATGGGCGGCGCGGAAAAACTCACCCCCGCGTGAGCCGGGTCAGCCTGGAGCGGCTGGTGCTTCATCGCTGCTCCCCAGATTGAACAGCGGGTTGTATTCGGGTTCGAGCCGCAACAGAATGTCGTAGTAGTTGCGGATGTTCTCGGCAAAATGCAGCGCTTCGCCGCCACGGGCATAGCCATACTTCATCACCTTCGAATAGGTCCCGCGGCTCAGATAGGGCAGTGCTTCCTTGACGTCGGCCCAGTCGTCCGGACTGCCGCCACGCGCCTGCGCAATGCGGCGCGCATCCTCCATATGTCCCTGCCCCTGGTTGTAGGCGGCCAGCGCAAGCCAGGTGCGGTCGGGTTCGGGAATGCGGGCGGGCAGGCTGTCTTTCATCAATGCCAGATAGCGCGCGCCACCAAGGATGCTCTGGCGCGCGTTGAGGCGATCCTTCACGCCCATGCGGTCGGCGGTCTCTCCGGTCAGCATCATCAGGCCGCGCACCCCGGTCGGCGAGGTGGCCAATGGATTCCACTGCGACTCCTGGTAGCCGATCGCGGCCAGCAGCCGCCAGTCGATTCCGGTGAGCGTCTGCGCTTCGTGAAAATGCTGGCGAATCGCGGGTAGCCGTTGCGGACGGCGTTGCAGGATGCCGAGGATGTCGCTGCTGTCCAGCTTCCTGACATGGCCGAAATAGCGTTCGTAGACGCGCTTGATGGTGCCGTCCTTCTTCGCCTGTTCGACAAAGCGCGCCAGCGCATTGCGCAGCGCCTGCGAACTGCGGGTCGGTAGCGCCCACACGATTTTCTGCGTATCGCCGATGTCGAACGCCACCGCGAGCTCCGGGTAGACATTGCGCATCGGGTCGAAATCCATGCCGTTGATGACCACCGCATCGTATTTGCCGGCCTGCAGTTGTGCCAGCAGTTCCTCCGGCCAGACATTTTCCAGGGCCGCCCAGGCGAGTTGGGGATGCTTGCGCTTCAGGCGCATCAGGATGGGGGTGTGGCCGGAACCAATGATCAGCGCCAGCTTCTTTCCTGACAGCTCCGCCATGTTGCGCGGTCGCTTGTCGCTGATGCGATACACAATGTGCACCGGGGTCTCGAACAACACCGGCCCGGCAATCAGGTGGCGATCCTTGACGACGGCACGCGGCAGGGCCGCAGCCGCCATATGAATATGATGGCTGTCGAGCAGATCGAACAGCGCATCGGGGCGATTCTTTTCCTTCCACTTGAGCGACCAGTTCTGCGACGTGCTGAAAGCCTGGATGAGGTCGTGCTCGAATCCGGCAGGCTCGCCATTGGCGGCGATATAGTAAGACGTTGGGCTGTTGCGCGTTCCCACCCACAATTCGCCGCTGGTTTCCGGCGGCGGGACGGGACGGCTGCAGGCAGCCATTGCCAGCGTCAGTGCCAGCGCAGCCAGTCTCCCGATCGATCCCATTGTTTTTATGGTGGGCATGGGCGCAGTCTGACCCACTGTGAAATTTTCGTCCAGCAAACCGTACGACTCGGTTACAATACGCGCCGCCGGAGAGGTGGCAGAGTGGTCGAATGTACCTGACTCGAAATCAGGCGTAGGTGCAAGCCTACCGTGGGTTCGAATCCCACCCTCTCCGCCATTCATTTCAGGCCATCGAATTCTCGATAGCCATCTGTTTTTCCCCATCATTTGCTGCATTCCCAATACGGACGACCGATTTCCGCGCGTCCGCGACTGCAGCTCGGCACGACAGCCCGGCGTGGCGATCCCGTTCCGGAGGACGCTGGACCGAGCGAGCTCTGGCAATCCAGCAGTTCAATGCTGGAAAAGTGGCTCACGCATCGTGCTAGACTCCCCCAAAACCTGAGACAAGCATGGCCGAGGAGACAGATCTTTCGCGTACCGAACCGGCAAGCCCGCGGCGCCTGCAAGAGGCGCGCAGCGCGGGCGATGTGCCGCGTTCTGCCGAACTCACGGCGTGGGTGGTGCTGCTGTCGGCGCTGGCTGTGCTGAGCTGGCTGGCGCCGCGTCTGTTGAACGCCTTGCAGGCGCTGACCGAGGCGGCGTTCATTCACGCGGCACAACCGTTCTCTCCGGCGCTGCTTGAAGCGGCGCAGTCTGCCCTGTGGGCGGTATTGCCTGTGCTGGTTGTCATCTTTGTCGCCGCGCTGCTGGCCCCGATGTTGCTCTCGGGCTGGGTGTATGCGCCGCAGGTCACGCAGGCCGACCTCACGCGCGCCAATCCGTTCAAACCCCTGTTGCGGCTGTTTTCCGTCGACGCCTGGTTCGATGGTTCGCTGGCGCTGCTGAAGCTGGCGCTCCTCGCTGCTGCGGTAGGGTGGGCGTTGACGAGCGGCTGGACGGGGCTGAACGGCCTGCTCGACGGCAGCTTGGACGAATCGCTGGCGGCGACGGCGGCCTGGGTCGGGCGCGGTGTGTTGGCTGTGGCGGCGGCACTGGCGCTGGGCGCAGCACTCGACGCCGGCTGGCGCTGGTGGCGCTATCTGCGCCGCCATGCGATGACCTGGCAGGAAGTGGTGGCCGAGGCACGCGAGGCCGAGGTGCATCCTGAGGTGCGTGCGCAGTTGCGCGGCCGCCAGCAGCAGGCGGTGCAGCGCACTGAGGGAGAGCAAGCCACGCATGCCGGCCCCGGAACGATTGATGAGGTGATCGGGTGAACGGGCAGGGCGTGCTGGTGATGGGCATGCCGCTGAACCGGCTGGCAGTGCCGGTGCTGGTGCTGCTGATTCTGGCGATGATGGTGCTGCCGCTGCCCACCTTCATGCTCGACGTGCTGTTCACGCTCAGCATCGCGCTGGCGATGATCGTGATGCTGGTGAGCCTGAACGCACGACGTCCGCTGGACTTCTCGGTGTTTCCCACAGTGCTGCTGCTGACCACGCTGTTCCGTCTGGCGCTCAACGTGGCGTCAACCCGCATCATCCTGATGCAGGGGCACACCGGGCCGGACGCGGCCGGCAAGGTGATCGAGTCCTTCGGCAATTTCCTGGTCGGCGGCAACTACACGGTCGGCTTCGTGGTGTTCCTGATCCTCGTCATCATCAACTTCGTCGTCATCACCAAGGGCGCCGGTCGCATCGCCGAGGTGGCGGCGCGCTTCACGCTGGATTCGATGCCGGGCAAGCAGCTGGCAGTGGATGCCGACCTCAATGCCGGCTTCATCAACGAAAGCGAAGCGCGCGCACGCCGCAGCGAGATCGGACGCGAAGCGGATTTTTATGGCGCGATGGACGGCGCTTCGAAGTTCGTGCGCGGCGACGCCATCGCCGGCATCATCATCCTGCTGGTGAACCTGGTCGGCGGCGTTCTGGTCGGACTGTTCCAGCACAACCTGGGGCTGACCGAGGCGCTCGGGCGCTATGCGCTGCTGACGGTGGGCGACGGGCTGGTGACGCAGATACCGGCGCTGATCATCTCGACGGCGGCGGGCATCGTGGTGAGCCGCGCGTCGAGCGAGCAGGACCTGTCGCGCGAGTTCTCCACCCAGATTTTCGGCCGTCCGCAGACGCTCTATATCGCCGCTGCCGTGCTGGGCGTGCTGGGGCTGATACCGGGCACGCCGCATCTGGCCTTTCTGACGATCGCCGCGGTGCTGGGCGGTCTCGGATACTGGCTGATGCACCATCAGCGCACGGTGCTCAACGTCGAGCCGCTGGAACTGATCGAAGAAGAACCCGCGCCGCTCGACGTCACCTGGGAAGACATCCCGCCGGTGGACGTGCTTGCGCTCGAAGTCGGCTACCGGCTGATCCCGCTGGTCGACCGCAACCAGGGCGGGGCGGCGCTGACCAAAATCACCGAGGCGCGCCGCCGCTTCGCCACCGACATGGGGCTGGTGGTGCCGCTCATCCGGGTGCGTGACAACCTCGATCTCAAGCCCAACAGCTATCGCATCACGCTCAAGGGGGTCGACGTGGGTCACGGCGAACTACCCAGCGGTCAGGTGCTGGCGGTGGACATGGGTGACGTGCTGGGGCGGCTCGACGGGACGCCGGGGGTGGACCCGCTGACGGGACTGACGGGGGTGTGGATCGAGGCGGGTCGGGAAGAGGAGGCGGAGCTGCGCGGTTTCGTGGTGCTGACCGCAGCAGAGCTGATCGCGCGCCAGGTCGAGGCGGTGTTCCGCCAGCATGCGCCGGAACTGCTGGGGCGCACCGAAGTGCAGCAACTGCTCGGCACGCTGGCGCGCAGCCATCCGGGACTGGTCGAGGACGTGACGCCGCGCCATCTGCCACTGACCAGCGTGCAGGCGGTGCTGCAGCAACTGATTGCAGAAAACGTCTCGATCCGCGACACCCGCACCTTGTTCGAAACCCTGGCGGCACGCGCGCCGAAAAGCCAGGCGATCGATGAGCTGGTAGAGACCGTGCGCGCTGCGCTGGGGCGCAGCATCGTCGACCGCCTGTTCGAAGGCAGCGACACCCTGCAGGTGATTGGCCTCAGCGCTGCAACCGAGACCCGGCTGCTGAACGAGATGGGTGACGAGGGCGAAGCCCTGCTGTCGCCCGCCACGCTGGATGCTTTGAACGACGCCACCGAACGTGCGCTGGCCGAGCAGGAAGGCGCGGGTCATCCCCCGGTGCTGCTGACCTCGCCGGGCCTGCGCGCCATCCTGTCACGGCTGCTGCGGCGCACCTTGCCGCGGCTTTCGGTGATTGCCTACGCTGAGGTGCCTGCCGATAAAATGGTGCATATGACGACGGAACTGACCATCGGGGAGGGTGAATGAGCGTGCAGGTATTCGTGGCGCCGAATGCGCGCGAAGGTCTGGCGCGCATTCGCCGCGAACTGGGCGATGACGCCGTGGTGTTGTCCACCCGGCCACATCCGCAAGGCGTCGAACTGCTGGCCAGTGCATACGGTGAGCTGGCGGTGCCGGCGATTAGTGAGGCAACTGAAGCAGCCGGCAACTCGCGCATCTTGAACGAACTGTCGCGCCTGCGCGGCATGCTGCAAAACCAGCTGGCGGGCTTTGCCTGGGGCGCGGCACGACGGCGCGATCCGGTGCGGGTGGCGGTGATGCAAACCCTGTTCGCGGCCGGCTTCGGCAGTTCGCTGGCTCGCACCCTGGCCGCGCGCCTGCCGCGCCAGCTCGATAACGCCGCCGCCCAACGCTGGCTGCGCCAGGTTCTGATACGCAACCTGCCGGTGCTTGGACGTGGGGCCGATTTCATGGCGCAGGGTGGGTGCTATGCGCTGGTCGGATCCACCGGCTCGGGCAAAACCACCACACTGGCCAAGCTTGCTGCACGCGGGGTTGAAGCCCACGGTGCCACGCAGGTGGCGCTGGTGGCGGCCGATGCGTACCGCATTGGCGCGGCGGCGCAATTGACGGTGTATGCCGACCTGCTTGGGGTGTCGCTGCACGTGGCCGAAGACCAGGCCAGGCTGGCGCTGCTGTTGCCTGAGCTTGCCGCCAAAAAACTGGTGCTGATCGACACTGCCGGCTTTGCCCCGTCGGACCCGCGTACCCGTGAGGGACAGGCGCTCGACCGGCTCGGGGTGCGCCGCCTCGCGGTGATTCCCGCCAGCCAGCAGGGCGCGGCGATCGAACAGGCGATGACGCGCTTTGGCCAAGGCGCGGCCGCCTGCATTCTGACCAAGCTCGACGAAACCCCGCAGCCGGGCGCGGCGCTCGACAGCCTGATTCGCCATCGTTTGCCGCTGGCGTATCTCAGCGGCGGGCAGCGGGTACCGGAAGACCTGCACGCGCCCAACGCCGCCTACCTCATCGACCGCGCGCTGAAGGGCGGCCAGCTTGCTACCCCCTATGCGCTGGAGGCCGAGGACTGGCCGCTGTTTGCCGGTGTCGAGGCGGAACGTGCGGAGCGCCTCCCCCCAAAGGGCATAAATGCCGGCTGATCAGGCTGCAGGGCTGCGACGGCGCGGCGCGCGGCAGCCACAACGCTGCATCTACTGTTTTTCAGCGTCAGCCGATTCAAGCATTCGGCTGGCGCATGCGCTGCATCAAATCGGCCGGGTGTCTCTTCTGATCGACACGCAGGGCCGACTTTTTTCCGCATCCTCTCCCCGCAGCCTGTTCGACTGGAAGAGCCAGCTTGAACGCAGACAGCTGCATACCCTGCCACAGGCCTACGGCGAAGGCTGGTATGCGCCCGGCATGCGGTCGGATGAGCCCGCCCTGTTTGGCGTGACGAACAGCTACGATTATGTAATGTTCGACTTGGGGTGGGGCAACGCCGATATTGCATTGCTGCCGGGCGCGGCGCATACGGTGGTCGTGGAGGTTCGCCGCACCGACGAATCGATGCTGCATGCCTTTGCGGTGCTCAAAACGCTGGCGCATTCGGGAGGGGCATTCAGCGTGGGCTTGCTCGGCGATCGGGTTGCGTGCGATCAGGTCCGGGCCGCGGCATGCCATTTCCTCGAGGAGCGGTTCGCACACGCCGTTTTCAACGTGGCAAACCAGGATGATGCATTTGCCGCGCTAGCCGTTAGAATGGCGGGCGAGGAGACGGGCCTGACGGCTTGTTCATATAAGACAGGAATCACCTGAAACATGGCTGCAAAACCATCGTCGCAAGACGAGCAAGTCACCAAATATGCGCCGCTGGTCAAGCGCATTGCGTATCACATGATGGCGCGCCTTCCCGCTAGCGTCGAAGTAGACGACCTCATTCAGGTCGGACTGATCGGTCTGCTCGATGCCGTGTCGCGTTTCGACGGCAACCAGGGCGCCCAGTTCGAATCCTATGCCACCCAGCGTATCCGTGGCGCCATGCTCGACGAGCTGCGCGAAGCGGACTGGCTGCCGCGCCATGTGCGCCAAAAATCGCGGCAGATCGAATCTGCCATCCACCGGCTGGAACAGCGCAACGGCAAGTCGCCCACCGAGAATGAAATCTCGGCCGAACTGGGCATGCCGATCGATCAGTACCAGTCCATGCTGGGCGACGTGAAGTGTTCCCAGTTGCTGTATTACGAAGACTTTTCGGATGAAGACAGCGCCAGCTTCCTCGAGCGTTATCTGGTCGACGGCAGCAACGATCCGCTCGCGGTGCTGGAAGACGAAGGCTTCCGTGACAGCCTGATCGCCGCGATCCACCATCTGCCCGAGCGCGAGCGCAGCATGATGGGCATGTACTACGAGCAGGACATGAACCTGAAGGAAATCGGCGCAGTGCTCGGCGTGTCCGAATCGCGCGTGTGTCAGTTGCATTCGCAGGCGGTCGCACGCTTGCGCGCCCAGTTGAAAATCTGGAAAGACTGACGGCAATTGCCCCTGCAGGGCAGAACGCGGATAAATCCGCGATAATGACGGCTTGTTCAACCTGCTCGCATCGCCTCCCATGAGCCAAGCCGCCCTCAAGAAAAAAGCCCTCGATTACCACCGTCTGCCGAGGCCCGGCAAGATCTCGGTCGAGTCGTCCAAGCCCTGCGCCACGCAGGAAGATCTCTCTCTGGCCTACACCCCCGGGGTGGCGCAACCGGTTCTGGAAATCGCCAAGAATCCCGCGAAGGCCTACGACTACACCAACAAGGGCAATCTGGTCGCGGTGATCACCGACGGCACCGCGATCCTCGGCCTGGGCGACCTCGGCCCGCTCGCCTCAAAGCCGGTGATGGAAGGCAAGGCCGTGCTGTTCAAGCAGTTCGCCGGCATCGACGTGTACGACATCGAAGTCAATGCGAGGACCCCGCAGGACTTCATCAATGTTGTGGAAGCGATCGCCCCGACCTTCGGCGGCATCAACCTCGAGGATATCGCCGCGCCGCACTGCTTCGAGATCGAGGCCGCGCTGAAGAAGAAGCTCGACATCCCGGTGTTCCACGACGACCAGCACGGCACCGCCACCATCATCTGCGCCGGCCTCATCAACGCGCTGCACGTGCAGGGCAAGTCGCTGGAGACCGCGAAGATCGTCTGCCTCGGCGCCGGTGCGGCGGGCATCGCGTCGATGAATCTGCTGGTCGCGATGGGCGCGAAAAAAGCCAACATCCTGCTGGTCGATTCCAAGGGCGTGGTGCACAAGGCGCGCACCGACCTCAACAGCTTCAAGAAGGCTTACGCACGCAAGACCGAATTGCGCACGCTGGAAGAAGCGATGGCCGGCGCCGACGTGTTCGTCGGCGTGTCCGGCGCCAACCTGGTGAGCCCGGCGATGGTGAAGTCCATGGCCGACAAGCCGGTGGTCTTCGCGCTCGCCAACCCCAATCCCGAGATCGCGCCGGAGAAGGCGAAGGCTGCGCGCAGCGACCTCGTCATGGCGACCGGACGCTCGGACTATCCCAACCAGGTCAACAACGTGCTGGGTTTTCCCTTCATCTTCCGCGGCGCGCTCGACGCTCGTGCGAAGCAGATCACCGAGGGCATGCTGATCGCCGCGGTGCACGCGCTGGCCGAACTCGCGCGCGAGCCGGTTCCTGCCTCGGTGCTGAAGGCCTACAAACTGAAGAAGCTGAAATTCGGCCCGGATTACATCCTGCCGAAGCCGTTCGATCCGCGCCTGGTCCAGCGCGTGCCGCAGGCGGTGGCGAAGGCGGCGAAGGCCAAAGTTAAGAAGACCAGGCCGAAGAAGGCACAGGCACCCGCCAAGCGCCGTTAAACCCGGCCAACCCTAAACACCGGACTGTGCCGTGAAATCGATCGCGCGCCCCGTTTACCTCAATCTGTTTCGCATCCATTTGCCGCTGGCCGGCTGGGTGTCGATCCTGCATCGGATATCGGGCGTGCTGCTGTTTGCGGCCCTCCCACTGGGGGTGTGGGTCCTGTCGGTATCGCTGTCCGGAGAGAACGGTTTTCAGCGCGTGGCTGACTGGGTATCACATCCGCTGACCAGACTGCTGCTGCTGGGTTTGATCTGGGCTTTTTTCCATCATTTATTTGCCGGTATGCGGCATTTGGCGCTGGATGCGCACTGGGGCACGCATCTGCGACAGGCACGGTTGAGCAGCGTCATGGTCATGCTGGCTACCGGGCTGGCCACGCTGCTTGCCGCCTGGAGGCTGTTCGCATGAAATCCGCCACTGGATCACACACCGGAACCGGTACCTGGCTGCTGCAGCGCGCCACTGCAGCGGTGCTGGCGCTGATCCTGCCAGGCGTGGCGGTTTATTTGCTGGGCGCGATGCCACTCGACTTTTCAGGCTGGCAGGCGCTGTTCGCACCGCTGTGGTTGCGCGTGCTGATGCTGCTGGCAATTGCTTCGCTGGCCTTGCACGCCTGGGTGGGGATGCGCGACATTTTCATGGACTACGTTCATCCGACGGGGCCGCGCCTCGCCTTGTATCTGGCTGTGATCCTCACGCTGGCGGGCAGCGTGGTATGGCTGGCTGCCATCCTGTGGAACACGGTATGAACACGCGCCGCTTCGATGCGCTCATCATCGGCGGCGGCGGCGCTGGACTGCGCGCGGCGTTGCAACTGGCGCGCTCGGACTACAAGGTCGCGGTGGTGTCGAAGGTCTTTCCCACGCGTTCCCACACCGTGTCGGCGCAGGGCGGCATCACCGCCGCGCTCGCCAACGTCGACGATGACCGCTGGGAATGGCACATGTACGACACGGTCAAGGGCGGCGACTGGCTGGGCGACCAGGACGCGATCGAATTCATGTGCCGCGAGGCCGCGAGTGCCGTGTACGAGCTCGAACACATGGGCCTGCCGTTTTCGCGGCTGGACAACGGCAAGATCTACCAGCGGCCGTTCGGCGGCCAGTCGAAAAACTTCGGCGGCGAGCAGGCCACCCGCACCTGCGCCGCCGCCGACCGTACCGGCCACGCGCTGCTGCATACGCTGTACCAGCAGAACATCGCCCACCGCACGCAGTTCTTTGACGAATACTTCGCGCTCGACCTGCTGCGCGACGCCGACGGTTATTGCCTCGGCGTCACCGCGCTCTCGATCGAGACCGGCGAGCCGCTCTTGATCGAGGCGCGCGCGACGCTGCTCGCCACGGGCGGGGCAGGGCGCGTGTTCGGCAACAGCAGCAACGCCATGATCAACACCGGAGACGGTCTCGGTATGGTGCTGCGCGCCGGGCTTCCGCTGCAGGACATGGAGTTCTGGCAGTTCCACCCGACGGGGATTGCCGGTGTCGGCTGCCTCATCACTGAGGGCGCGCGCGGCGAGGGCGGCTATCTGCTGAACAAGAACGGCGAGCGCTTCATGGAGCGTTATGCGCCGCATGCCAGGGATCTGGCCGGGCGCGACGTGGTGGCGCGCGCGATCGCCATTGAAATCGCCGAGGGACGTGGTTGTGGCCCGCGTGGAGACTACGTCGAGATCAAGCTCGATCACCTGGGCGAGAAGCTCATCGCCGAAAAATTGCCGGGCATCCGCGAATTGTCGATCCGCTTCGCCGGCGTCGATCCGGTCCAGGCGCCGATTCCGGTCGCGCCCACCGCGCACTACATGATGGGCGGCATCCCCACCAACCTGCACGGCCAGGTCGTCGCGCCCGCGCGCTTCGGTCCCGAGGAGCCGGTGCCGGGCCTGTATGCCGTCGGCGAATGCGCCTGCGTGTCGGTGCATGGCGCCAACCGGCTGGGCGGCAATTCGCTGCTGGATTTGATCGTGTTCGGCCGCGCTGCCGGCCGCCACATGCAGGACTATCTGCGCGACAACCCTTATCCGCGACCCTTGCCCGACAATGTCGCCGCAGCTAGCCTGGCGCGGGTCGAACGCTGGGACCGCCCCGGCAGCGAACGCATTGCGGTCATTACCGATGACCTTCGGCGAATCATGCAGGCGCATGCAGGCGTGTTTCGCACCGAGGCCGTGCTGCGCGAAGGCCTGGAAAAGTTGAACGTGCTGGAAGCGCGCCTGGCACAGGCCGGTTTGCAGGACACCAGCCGCGTATTCAACACCGCGCGCATCGAGGCGCTCGAACTGGAAAACCTGATGGGGGTGGCGCGGGCGACGCTGGTGTCGGCGCTGTATCGCACCGAGAGCCGCGGCGCGCACACGCGGGAAGATTTCCCCCAGCGTGACGACGAACATTGGCTCAAGCACACGCTGTATTTACGGGAGGGCGATCAGGTGGATGCCAAGCCGGTGCGTCTGAAGCCCCTGACGGTGGAGTCGATTCGGCCGAAGGAGCGGGTGTATTGATGAAATTCCGCCTCTATCGCTACCACCCCGAGTCCGGCGAAAAGCCGTTCATGCAGGACGTCGAGCTCGATATCGACCCCACCGGCAAGATGCTGCTCGACGCGCTCCTGGCGATCAAGGCGGAGGACGAGACGCTGTCGTTGCGTCGCTCCTGCCGCGAAGGCGTGTGCGGGTCGGACGCGGTGAACGTCAACGGCAAGAACCGACTGGCGTGCATCACGCCTTTAGGCGAACTGAAGCAACCCATCGAGGTGCGGCCGCTGCCTGGGCTGCCGGTGATCCGTGACCTCATCGTCGACATGGAGCCGTTCTACAAACAGTATCGATCGATCAAGCCCTGGCTTATCAACGACGACCCAGAGCCCGAGGTCGAGCGTCTGCAGAGTCCTGAGGATCGCGCGCTGCTCGACGGCGCCTACGAATGCATCCTGTGCGCCTGTTGCACCACCTCGTGCCCATCGTTCTGGTGGAATCCGGAGAAATTTGTTGGCCCGGCAGGGCTGTTGCAGGCGTACCGCTTCATCGCCGACAGTCGGGACGAGGCGATGTCCGCGCGGCTCGACAACCTGGAAGACCCATACCGGCTGTACCGTTGCCGCGGCATCATGAATTGCGTCGACGCCTGCCCCAAGGGACTGAACCCGACGGCGGCGATCGGGCGCATCAAGTCGCTGCTGGTGAAACGGCGTGTCTGATCCTTTAATGTGGCGCTGCCGGCGCGGATTGCTGGAACTGGATATCTGGCTGGGTGGCTTTCTGCAGGCTCACCGCGCTACACTTCAGCCTTGCGAGACTGCCGCGCTGGAGCGGCTGCTGGGCCTGTCGGACATCGAGATCCTTGACCGGCTGCAGGGCCGGTCGCCCGCGGGCGACGCCGAACTCGAAGCGCTTGTTCAACGCCTGCAAAATTATCGGGCAGCAACATTTTTGGAATCACAATGAAAAAAACCGTCACCCTCACATTCAGCGACGGTAGCCCCCCGATCGATCTACCCATCGAAGAGGGCACCTATGGCAAGCCGGTGATCGATATCCGCGCGCTCGGCGCGCACGGCTATTTCACCCATGACCCCGGCTTTACCGCCACGTCCAGCTGCACCTCGGCGATCACCTACATCGACGGCGACCAAGGGCTGCTGTACTACCGCGGCTACCCGATCGAGGAGCTGGCCTACAAATCGGACTACATGGAAGTCTGCTACCTGCTGATCCATGGCGAACTGCCGACGGCCGAGCAGAAGCAGGCGTTCGAAACCTCGATCCGCCACCACACCCTGCTGCACGACCAGATGGAGAACGTGTTCCGTGGTTTCCGCCGCAGTGCACACCCGATGGCGGTGATGATCGGCGTGACCGGTGCGATGTCGGCTTTCTACCACGCCGGGCTCGACAACTTCAATCCGCAGCATCGCGAGGTCGTCGCCCACCGGTTGATCGCCAAAATTCCCACGGTGGCGGCCTGGGCCTACAAGTTCAACGAGGGCCAGCCCTTCGTCTATCCGCAGAACCGGCTGTCGTACGCCGAGAACTTCATGCACATGATGTTTTCCAGCCCGTGCGAGCCCTACGAGCCCAATCCGGTGCTGGCACGCGCGCTTGACCGGATCTTCATCCTGCACGCCGACCACGAGCAGAATGCCTCGACCTCGACGGTGCGCCTCGCCGGCTCCAGCGGCGCCAATCCCTATGCCTGCATCGCCAGCGGCATGGCCTCGCTGTGGGGCCCGCTGCACGGCGGCGCCAACGAGGCGGTGCTGCGGATGCTGGAAGAGATGGACGATGTCTCCAAGATTCCCGGCTTCATCAAGCGCGCCAAGGACAAGTCCGATCCGTTCCGCCTGATGGGATTCGGCCACCGCATCTACAAGAACGTCGATCCGCGGGCGAGCATCATTCGCCAGACCTGCTACGAGGTGCTGGACGAGCTCGACCTGCGCGACGACCCCCAGTTCAAGATCGCCCTCGAACTCGAACGCATCGCGCTGGAGGACGAGTATTTCATCGCCAAGAAGCTTTATCCCAACGTCGACTTCTATTCCGGCATCATCTTCCGTGCCCTGGGCATCCCCACCAGCATGTTCACCGCGCTGTTCGCCATGGCGCGCACCGCAGGCTGGGTCGCGCAATGGCACGAAATGCTGTCCGACCCGGCGCACAAGATCGGCCGGCCGCGCCAGCTCTACACCGGTTCAAAGCGGCGCGAATTCGTGCCGCTGAACCAGCGCGGGGCCTGAGTACCTAGGCACCTCACATGAGCGCGCCCGACTGGCACCTGAGTTCGCCGCTGTATGCCGGCAATGCCGCGTATCTGGAGCAGTTCGGGGACGACGCGTTGGCGCCCTGGCTGGTGCAGCCGCTGCCGGGCGTTGTGGCAGGGTCCGATGCCGCCCAGATTGCAGTGCTGCGGCTGATCAACGCCTACCGCTATCTTGGGGTGCGCAAGGCGGAGCTCGATCCCCTGCGGCGTTTCGAGCCGCCGCCTACGCCCGAGCTCGATCCCGAACACTACGGCCTGACCGAAGCGGATCTGGCGCGTGAATTCGAGACCGGCTCGCTGTTCGGGGTTGAGCGCACCACGCTGGACGACATCCTCAAGCGCCTGCGCGCGGCGTATTGCGGCCACGTCGGCGTCGAATACATGCACATCACCGACGTTGCGCGCAAACGCTGGCTGCAGGAGCGCATCGAGTCGGCGCAGGGGCGTTTCGGGCTGCCCAGCGGCCTGAAAAAACAGCTGCTCAAGCGGCTGACCGACGCCGAAACGCTGGAAAAATTCCTGCATACCCGGCACGTGGGCCAGAAGCGCTTTTCGCTCGAAGGCGGCGAGAGCCTGATCCCGCTGCTCGACCAGGTGATTGCGCGCTGCGCGCGCCACGGCGCCAAGGAGATCGTGATCGGCATGGCGCATCGCGGGCGCATCAACGTGCTGGTCAACATCATGGGGCGCACCATCGAGAGCCTCTACGAGGAGCCGCCGAACGGCATTCCGGGCTCGCCCTTGTCCGGCGACGTCAAGTATCACCAGGGCTTTTCCGCCGACATGGCCACCGAATACGGGCCGGTACACCTGGCGCTGGCGTTCAATCCCTCGCATCTCGAGATCGTGCACCCGGTGGTGCGCGGCTCGGTACGCGCGCGCCAGGACCGGCGCGGCGACGTACTCGGTTACGAGGTGGTGCCGGTGATCCTGCACGGCGATGCTGCGCTGTCGGGGCAGGGGGTGGTGATGGAAAGCCTCAACATGTCGCAGACGCGGGGCTTCCGCAACCACGGCGCAATTCACGTGGTGATCAATAACCAGATCGGCTTCACCACCTCCGACCCGCGCGACGTGCGCTCGACGCTGTACTGCACCGACGTGGCGAAGATGGTCGAGGCGCCGGTGCTGCACGTCAACGGCGACGACCCCGAGGCGGTGGCCTTCGCGGTACAGACGGCAGTCGACTACCGCTACACCTTTCACAAGAACGTATTCATCGACCTGGTGTGCTACCGCCGCCACGGCCACAACGAGCAGGACGAACCGCTCGCCACGCAGCCGCTGATGTACCGCCGCATCCAGGCGCATCCCAGCACGCGCATCCTGTATGCGCAGCGCCTGGTGGAGGAAGGCCTGCTGACCCAGGCGCAGGCCGACGACATGGTGGACGTCTGCCGCGAGCGGCTGGAGCACGGTGAATCGCTGAGCCCGCCGGCCCTGTCCGACTTCAAGGAAACCTACAGCATGGACTGGGGGCGCTTCAAGGCCAGCCCGGTCGGCGAGGTCCCCACCGCAGTGCCGGCGCAGCGGCTGGATTTTCTGGGCGAACGCATCACCACGCTGCAGCACGAGATCGAGCTGCATTCGCGGGTGCAGAAGGTGCTCGACGACCGCCGCAAAATGCGCGCGGGCGAATTGCCGGTGGACTGGGGCTACGCGGAAAATCTGGCCTACGCCAGCCTGCTCGACGCCGGCCACAATGTGCGGGTGTCGGGGCAGGATTCGGCGCGCGGCACCTTCTTCCACCGCCACGCGGTGTGGCACGACCAGAAACGCGAGCGCCGCCAGAGCGGCGTCTACATCCCACTCGAACACATCCACGAGCGCCAGGGCAACTTCACCATCATCGATTCGCTGCTGTCAGAGGAAGCGGTGCTGGCGTTCGAATACGGCTACGCCACCGCCGACCCCGACACGCTGGTGGTGTGGGAGGCGCAGTTCGGCGACTTCGCCAACGGCGCGCAGGTGGTGATCGACCAGTTCATCGCCAGCGGCGAAGCCAAATGGGGACGGCTGTGCGGTCTTACCCTGATGCTGCCGCACGGCTTCGAAGGGCAGGGGCCGGAGCACTCGTCGGCGCGGCTCGAGCGCTTCCTGCAGCTGTGCGCGCAGGACAACATCCAGGTCTGCGTGCCGACGCTGCCGGCGCAGATGTTCCACCTGCTGCGGCGGCAGATCGTGCGTCCGCTGAGGAAGCCGCTGGTGATCCTGAGCCCGAAGAGCCTGTTGCGCCACCCCGCCTCGACCTCGTCGCTGGCGGACTTGAGCAGCGGCGCGTTTCTTCCGGTCATCGACGATCCGCGCGCACCGCGCCAGGCGAAACGCGTGGTGGTATGCAGCGGGCGGGTGTGGTTCGACCTCGAGGCGTCGCGCGCGGCGCGCGGGCTGGAGGACGTCGCGCTGGTGCGGGTGGAACAGCTCTACCCGTTCCCCGATGCGGCGTTCTGCGCAATGCTGAGTGCCTATCCGCAGGCCGACACCTTCGTCTGGGCGCAGGAAGAACCGATGAACCAGGGCGCGTGGTACCAGACCCTGCATCACCTCAACCGCTGCGCACCCGGGCGGCGCTTCCATTACGCCGGCCGCCCGCCCGCCGCCGCGCCGGCGTCGGGCTACGTCACGCGCCACCGGGCTGAACTGGAAGCGCTGCTGACCGACGCGCTGGAGACCCCTTATGAAGCTTGAAGTGCGTGTGCCGACCCTGTCCGATTCGGTCGCCAGCGGCACCTTGCTGCCGTGGCGCAAGCAGGTGGGCGAGACCGTTGCGCGCGACGAAACCCTGGTCGACCTGGAAACCGACAAAGTGATCCTTGAAATCCCGGCACCCGCGTCCGGCACCCTGGTCGAACTGCGCAAGGAAGAGGGCGCCGAGGTCAAGGCCGACGAGGTGGTGGCGGTGATCGAAACCGGCGAAACCCGGGTTTCAGCCCCCGCCGCGGCACCGCCAGCCGCCGTGGTGCCCGCGCATCCGGTTGCCGCCGCGACGGCCACGCCGGCGATTGCCGTAGCGGCGCCCAAGCTTCGCCAGCCGCTGCCTGCCGTTCCCGTGGCGGCGCCTGCCACTGCTCCGGGCGAAAGCCGCCGCGAGCCGATGTCGCGCCTGCGCCGGCGGGTGGCCGAACGCCTGGTCGCGGCGCAGCACACCGCCGCCATGCTCACCACCTTCAACGAGGTGAACATGCAGCCGGTGAACGAGCTGCGCCAGCGCTTCAAGGCCGAGTTCGAGGTCAAACACGGCGTCAAGCTTGGCTACATGTCGTTCTTCGTGCGCGCGGTGTGCCGGGCAATGCAGCAGTTCCCCGTCGTCAACGCCGCCATCGACGGCAGCGACATCGTGTGGCATGGCGACGTCGACATCGGCATCGCCATCTCCAGCCCGCGCGGGCTGGTGGTGCCGATCCTGCGCCGTGCGCAGACGCTGTCGCCGGCCGAAATCGAAGCGGCCATCGCCGACTTCGCCCGCCGCGCCCGCGAGACCAGTCTCACGCTCGAGGACCTCTCCGGCGGCACCTTCTCCATCACCAACGGCGGCGTGTTCGGTTCGCTGCTGTCCACCCCCATCCTCAACCCGCCGCAGTCGGCCATCCTCGGCATGCACACCATCCAGGAACGCCCGGTCGCCGAAAACGGCCAGGTGGTGATCCGTCCGATGATGTACCTGGCGCTCACCTACGACCACCGGCTGATCGACGGGCGCGACGCGGTGCAGTTTCTGGTCGCGGTGAAGGCGGCGCTGGAAGCGCCCGAACGCCTGCTGGAGGACGCCTGAGCGTGCCGGCATTGCACGAAAAAACGCTGAATCGGCCAGTGGCCAAGCTGGTCGAGGTGCGCGACCTGCATTTTTCGTTCGACGGCAATGCCGTGCTCAAGGGCATCAACCTCGCCATTCCCCGCGGCAAGGTCGTCGCCATCCTCGGCGTCAGCGGCTGCGGCAAGACCACGCTCTTGCGTCACTTCGGCGGCCAGCTCAGGCCGTCGCGCGGCAGCGTGAATTTCGATGGCCAGGCGGTCCACCAGCTGAACAACACCGAGCTCTACGCGATGCGGCGCAAGATGGGGATGATGTTCCAGGTCAGCGGGCTGTTCAGCGACCTGTCGGTGTTCGACAACATCGCCTACCCGATGCGCGAGCACACCGATCTGCCGGAGGACGTCATCCACGACCTGGTGCTGATGAAGCTCCACGCGGTCGGCCTGCGCGGCGCCCACGCCCTGCGCACCGGCGAACTGTCGGGCGGCATGGAGCGCCGCGTGGCGCTCGCCCGGGCGATCGCGCTCGATCCCATGCTGATCATGTACGACGAGCCCTTCGCCGGCCTCGACCCGATCTCGCTCAACACCGTCGCCAGCCTGATCCGCCGCCTCAACGATGCGCTCGGGCTGACCTCGGTCGTGGTGACCTACGACGTGTCGGAATCGCTGAAAGTCGCCGACTACGTCTACTTCATCCATGACGGCATGGTGGTGGCCGAAGGGAATGCCGCCGAGATGGTCGACTCCGCCGACCCGTTCGTCAGCCAGTTCGTCCACGCGAAACCCGACGGGCCGGTCGCCTTCCAGTATCCGGGCCGCCCCTATCCCGAAGAGCTGGGAATCAAGCCCGCCGTATCCTGATCCAACCCGCCGGAACACGCTTTGTGGGGCCGTTTCTGTCTTGAGGCAAGGCGGGGAGCTTACGATCCAGGCGCCTGCGGCGCACCGTAATCCGTAATGAATCGCGCCATCTCGTCCCCCGGACCGGGCCGGCTGAAGTAATACCCCTGAATGATGTCGCACTCGTGCGTACGCAGGAATTTCATCTGCGCTGCGGTTTCGACGCCCTCCGCGACCACTTCCAGTCCCAATTTGTGGCCGAGCGAGATACTGGCTTCGGCGATCGCCGAAACGTTGCCGTCATGCGGGATGTCCTGCACAAAGGCACGGTCGATTTTCAGGACGTCGAGAGGAAAACGTTTCAGGTAGGCCAGCGAGGAGTACCCGGTGCCGAAATCGTCGACGGCGAGGCGCACGCCCAGCGCATCCAGCGCAGCCAGGATTTCGCCCGTGACCTGCACGTCGCGCATGACCGTGCTCTCGGTAATCTCGATTTCGAGATGGTGCGGGGGTACGCCTTCGTCGACGAGCGCCTGCCGTATCCGGTCCAGCAGGGTTCGGTCCGCGAATTGCCGGGCCGAGACATTGACCGAAATCCGCAATGGCGCGAAACCGGCTTCGCGGCACTTCCGGTATTGCACGCACGCGTTGCGCAGCACCCATTCGCCCACCGGCACGATCAGGCCGGTTTCCTCCAGCAGGGGAATGAAATCGCACGGCGGCACCAGGCCATGTTCCGGATGGTTCCAGCGCAGCAGGGCCTCCATGCCGGCGATGCGGCCATTGCGCAGATCCAGCTGGGGCTGGTAGTGGAGCAGGAATTCACTGCGGTCGAGCGCTCGCCGAAGGTCCGTTTCCAGCGTCAGCAGCTCCTGTCCGCGCGCATTCATTTCCGGCGCGTAGAACTGGTACTGGTTGCGGCCGTTCGCCTTCGCGCGGTACATCGCCGAATCCGCATTCTTCAGCAGCGTTTCCGGATCGCGGCCGTCATGGGGATAGACGGAAATCCCCATGCTGAACCCGGCATACACATCCTGGCCGGCGATGAAGATCGCGGTTTCGAATGCCGCCCGCAATTTGTGGAGGATGGTCAATATGGTGTCGGGATGGAAGAGATCGCCGATTACGATAGTGAATTCGTCGCCGCCGTAACGCGCCACGATATCGTTTGGACGCACGCAGTCCTTGAGCCGTTGCGCGACGTTGCGCAGCAGGACATCGCCCGCGGCATGCCCGAGGCTGTCGTTGATGCGCTTGAAATTGTCGACGTCCAGAAACAGCACCGTGGCCAGAAAGCGGCCGCGTTCAGCGCGCGCCAGTTCCGTCGCAAGGTGCTCTTCAAGCAGCAGCCGGTTGGGGAGTCCCGTCAACGCGTCGTGGGTTGCCTGGCGCTTCAGTTCCTGCTCGAAATGCTTGCGCTCGCTGATGTCGCGGGCGATGGTCGAGAAAAACGCTGTCGGGTCGTTTGCGCCACGATGAGAGAGCACCACTTGGGAAACCGCGATTTCGCGGCCGGCCGTTCCCTTGATGGCGGCTTCCCCGTGCCAGGTGCCATCGCGACGTGCCGTGGGAAACGCTTCCATCAGCAGCCGCCGGGCGGCCCATTCGGGATGGCAGTCGGCAAGGGTTTTCACGCTTGCGTCATCGGCGTTCGACAGGCCCAGCATGGTACGTCCCGCCCGATTGAGATAGCGCAGGCGGCCGTCGCCGTCCATGATCGCCACGAAATCCGTCGTCGCCTCCAGAATTTCCAGCAACTGGGCGCGGGTTTCCTCGGCACGGAACCTGTCGGTCACGTCCCGCCCCGTCGACACGAAGCTGCAAATCCGCATGGCGCTGTCGAACAGCGGCGCGATGGTTTTCTCCTCGTAGAACAGCGCACCGTCCTTGCGGCGATTGACCAGCGTTTCCTGAAACACGCCGCCCGCGAGAATGGTGTCCCACATCTGCCGGAAAAACGCGGCGTCGTGATGCCCCGACCTGATCAGCGCAGGCGTGGTACCGACGGCCTCGGTGGCGCTAAAGCCGGTGAGCCGCTCGAAGGCGGGATTGACGTACTGGATCTTCCCTTGCGGGTCGGTGATGAACACGCTGTCGGCTGCCTGTTCCACCACCTGGGACAGCCGGCGCACGGTCTGCTCGGCGATGCGCCGCTCGCGGCGCACCTTGGCATCGGCAAGCTCCCGGTATACCGCAGGCACCAGCCGCGCCAGACTGCCTTTCATGACATAGTCCTGCGCGCCGGCCCGCATGCCGATGACCGCGGTGTCTTCGCCGATGGTTCCGGAAACGAAAATGAAGGGGATGTCGGGGTCGTGCTGCTTGACGATCTCCAGCGCACGCGCGCCGCTGAAGTAGGGCATCGAGTAGTCGGAAAACACGATGTCCCATTCCTGGGCCAAGGCTTCCAGCAGCGCCTGTTCGGTGTCCAGCCGCCGCCATTCGAGGAGCAGGTTCGCATGCTGCAGGTGCTCGACCAGGAGGAGCGCGTCGTCCTCGGAGTCTTCCACGATCAGGGCGCGCAGCCGGGTATCGGTTGTCGTTTCGTTCACGATGGGCTCCTGGCGTCGCTGCGCACGGTCTGCCTCTTAACCGACATGCGGCGGCGGCTGGTTGAGCAGCAGCCAATAGAGACCGAGCTGACCGGCTGCCCGGACGAAATCGTCGAAGTCCACCGGCTTGCGCACATAGCTGTTGGCGCCCAGCGCATAACCCTTGATGCGGTCCTCCTCCTCGTTCGACGAGGTCAGGATCACCACCGGCAGCAGGCGCGTATGCTCCGTGGTCCGGACGCGGCGCAGCACCTCGAGGCCGTCTATTCTGGGCAGTTTGAGATCCAGCAGCACCACGGCGGGGGAGTCTTTCGAATCCCGCCCGGCGTAGGGGCCGGTGCAGAAAAGATAGTCCAGCGCTTCCACGCCGTCGCGCGCGATGACCAGCGTGTTGCCGATCTTGTTGGTTTCCAGGGCGTGGACGGTCAGCGCGGCATCGTCCGGATTGTCTTCCACCAAAAGTATGCTCTTGTCGTTCACGATGATCCCTCCGGTTCCAGTGTGAAATAAAACCGCGTTCCCTTGCCGACTTCGCTCTCGGCCCATATGCGGCCGCCGTGCTTGTGTATGATCCGCTGCACGGTGGCCAGCCCGATGCCGGTCCCGGGGAATTCGCTGGCGTCGTGCAGGCGCTGGAACACGCCAAACAGCTTGTCGGCATAGGCCATGTCGAACCCCACTCCGTTGTCGCTGACGATGTAGGTTCGGCTGCCCGGGTGGGGCGCGAGTTCCACCCCGATCCGGGCTTCGGCGAGACCGCCGGTGAATTTCCAGGCATTGCCGATCAGGTTGTCGAGGACGATGCGCAGCAGTCCCTTGTCGCCCTGCGCCAGCAGGCCGGGGGCGATGGTGAATCGCACCTTGCGATCCGGCGCCTGCCTGCGCAGGTCCTCGGCGATCTCGCCGGCCAGCGCGCTCACGGCCACCTGCTCGCGCCTGAGTTCGGTGCGGGTGACGCGCGACAGCTTGAGCAGGTCGTCGATCAGCGTGCCCATGTGCTGGGCGGCGCGGCGCACCCGTCCGAGGCGGTCGCGTCCCGTATCGTCCAGGCGGTCGGCGTAGTCGCTGAGCAGAATGCGGCTGAAGCCGTCGATGGCCCGGAGCGGCGCCCGCAAGTCGTGCGAGACCGAGTAGCTGAACGCTTCGAGTTCCTGGTTGATGGCTTCCAGCTCGGTCGAGCGGTTCTGCAGCTGCCGCTCGATTTCCTTGCGCCGGGTGACATCCTCGATGATGCCGTCGAAATACACCCGGCCGTCGGCCTCGCGTTTCATGGTGGCCGTGATCGCACCGCAGAACGGGCGTCCCTTGAGGGTGCGCATTTCAACTTCCTCGTTGACCACCGCATCCAGCCGGATCGCGCTTTCGCTGAACAGCGGCTGGCCGGACGCCGTCTGGAAGGTGGCGAGCGGATGCGCCAGCAGGGCTTCCGCGGAGTCGGCCTCCAGCATGCTGACCAGGGCCGGGTTCACCTCGAGGAAGTGCCCGTCCGGCCCCGCCGTCTTGCGGTATACCCCGACCGGCAGGTTGTTCATCAATTCCCGATACCGCGCCTGCGCTTCCTCGCGCTGGCGCTCGGCCTGCCTGCGCGAGGTGATGTCGCGGATGATGGCCATCACGACCATGCCCTGCGGCGTCTGCAGCGGGCTCAGGCCGATTTCCAGCGGAAACTCGCTGCCGTCCTTGCGCCGTCCGAACAGTTCCATCCCTTCGCCCATGGCGCGTGCATACGGCTTGGCGACATAGTCCGCACGGTGGCGCTGGTGGCGGCTGCGCAGGCGTTCCGGCACCAGCATCTCGATCGGCTGGTCCAGCATTTCCTCACGGCCATAGCCGAAATGTTTCTCCGCCTGGGCGTTGACCAGTGCAATTCGCCCGTCGCGGTTCACGATCACGATGGCGTCCGGCGCCGATTCGAGCAGGGCCCGAAAGCGCGCTTCGCTGGCGCGCACCGTTTCTTCGGCCCAGTGCCGACGCATGCTGTAGAAGGCGATCGCCCAGGCCGCGACCGTGAAAATCAGCGCCAGGGCGGCAAAGACCATCCACAGGCGCTGCGACAGGACGGCGCCCTGCGCGGCGAGCGCGTCCGCAGGCTGGTGGGCCACCAGGATCCAGCGTTCGGTCCTCCGGGCATCCGATGCGCCACGCTGGTGGGGGAGGGGGGCGACCGTGGCGTAGGTATACAGGCCCCGATCGGTGAAAAACTGGCCCTCTCGCGGTGCGTCGCCCATCCTCTTCCAGGCGGTCGGGTCCCGTTTGTCCAGACGCCTGTCCGCACGATCCGCAAACATGAATCCCCATTCGTCCCCGGCGCGCGGGCCGAGCATCCAGTATCCGTCCGCATTCAGAAGCCAGATCCGGCCGGCGGTCCGATCCGTTCCGGAAATGTTGCGCAGATGGCCGAGCAAGTTCTCGCCCAGATAGTTCAGGACGATGATGCCGCGCTTGCGGCCCTGCTGGTCGAAAACCGGCGTGCCGAAGCGCATCGTGGGCTTCAGGGGCTGCTCGATCTTTCCGTGTTCGATATTGAGATCCAGCGGCGAAACGTAGATCTCGCCCCGCCTCAGGGAAAGCGTTTCGCGCACATAGTCGCGACCGGATTTGTCCTGCAGCCTGTCTGGCGGGACGCGCTCGGGGCGGCCGTCGTTCCAGTTGACGCGGACGATCTCGCGCCCGCGCGCGTCCAGAAATCGAACCTGATCGTAAAGCCCCTTGCGCGACGCGAAGGCAAGATAGCGGGTGGCGAGCGGCGCGTACCCCGGCGGAGTGTCGCGGGTTCCATCGTTCAGGAGCGTGTATTGGTCCGTCAGATAGAGCAGGTCGGAACGGACGTTCGCGAATTCCGTCAGACTCGCCTGGATGGAACGCTGGAGGACCTCCCGTTCCGCCGCTTTCAGAAGCGCCAGGGCACTTTTCGCCTGCACCGCGTAAAACGCCCAGATGACCGCCGCCAGCACCAGCATGACCGGCAGCCAGACGATCAGGAAGCGGCGGACGAGTGCAATGCGCCGCGCTGGCTTTTGACTGTCGAAATAGGCGTTGACGGTCTTCATTGGGTGGGCTCAGTCCTTCTCAAACCTTGAGGAAACTGCACGGGGGACGCAGGGACGCCCGTCCGCTCTACCAAACAACCAGATTCGCCGCTCAGATATCGTGTCTTTAATTGGTGTGTCCTCGCATGAAGGACGGTTTTCATCGGGTGCGCGTCGTGCGCACTTCCCTTTTTTTGGATGAAACACGACTTTGCGCACCCCTGCAAGAAGAAAAAGACCACTTCATCAGTATGGAAAAGAAGTCCCGGATTGGGCGCAAGGCGCTTCTGAGGTCGGCCGCAAGCGGCCTGAAGGGACAGAAAGGGGAGGAGGTGCCGCCTATTGTCTTTGCCCAGCCAGGCCAGTTTTGTGTCCGCGACTGCGGGTTGCAGCCATGCCAACGCCCTGGTGACCTGTAGCCTTTCCAGTCTCAACAATGCCTCGAATGCTTCTTTCCAGGTTGCGGTGCAGCCTGGCGCGGCGGCGACCCTGGATGCTTCGGCCAGCGTCTCCTCGGCAGTGTACGACCCCGATGGATCCAACAACTTCCTGCACGCGGGCGGCAGGCTCGGGGTCGCGGTGGCGCTGGGGATGGCGGGAGGGCGGCTGGTCCGGCGCAAAGCCGCATGAACCGGTCTGTTTCATCAATCCCCGGCCCTCTCCCCGCAACCTGGGACATGGCCCGTTCGGCTCATGAACACGCTTGATCGGGCGCGATCAGGCGTCACATTCGGCGCGTAGCCTCCCCTCTGTCCAGCCCCCGGGAGAAGGCTCGTGAACCCCCTCGCCAAACTTTTGCCATGTCTGTGTCTTGTCGCCTCGATGGGCGTCGAGGCCGCGACCCCGGCGCAAATCGACGACGCCCGCGCCAAAGGCCTGGCCTGGCTGGTCAAGAACCAGAAGGGCGACGGCTCCTGGCAGGCGCATGGCGCGCTCAAGGTGCAATCCACCGCGGCGGCGCTGGAGGCGCTGATGCAGGCCGGCATGCGTTCGGGCGAGACCTATGGCGCGGCGGTGGGCTGGCTGTCCAACGTGGACGCCTCGAGCATCGATGCCAGGTCGCGCAAAGTGGCCGCGCTCGCCCTGGCGGGGCTGGATACCGCAAGCCTCGCCCAGGCTTTGCTCGCGGCGCGTCCGCAGACGGACAGACAAACCTGGGGCGCGTATCCGCAGTACGCCATGAGCTTTCCCGACACCCCGCTTGGGCTCGCCGCGCTGCGCCTGTCTGGCTACAGCTACACCAACCAGGACACGGAACTGCTCAATGCCGTGGCGTGCGGCGTGCTGCCGGCACAGCGCAGCGACGGCGGCTGGGCGCACGTCAACCCCGCCGCCAGCGCGCCGGACTCGGTCAAGGGCAGCGCCCTGCTGCCGACCGCGCTGACCCTGCTTGAACTGGCCGCGCAGAAAACCGCCAAGGGCTGGACCACCCTGAGCTGCGGCAGCGTCAACTATGACCTCGCCACGGTGCTCAACAACGGCGTGAGTTTTTTGCTTACGCGCAAGAATGCCGCAGACAACGGCTTCGGCGAAAAGAGCGTGAGCACCATACTCGACACGGCGCTTGCCTATATGGCCATCCAGGCAGTCAACCCCGCACACAGCGCGCTCGGGCCGGCGCAGGATTATCTGCTCACCGGCGCGGGCAAACCCGGAGCCGATGGCGGCTGGGGCGGCGACCCGCTGGCGACGGCCTATGCCCTCAAAACCCTGCCCGCGGTCGTCCTGCCGGACGGCGACGGCGACGGCATTCCCGACGCGGTGGAAACGGCTCTCAACAACGGCTCCGGCACCACCGTCGCCGACGGCCGCAGCGCCGCGCCCGGCAACGGCCAGGGCACGGCCGGCGTGAACAGCCCGCTCTCTCTGCCCGCCGCGATCGTGGGCGAGATCTACACCCATGGCCTGGCGCTGGGCGGGCAATCCGGTTTCGTGCTGGCGAGCGGTTCCCTGCCGCCGGGTCTCACCCTCGATGCCAATGGCCAGTTGGCCGGCACGCCCACGCAAAGCGGCACGTACAGCTTCCAGTACCGCTACGACGCCACGCAGACCCGCATCGCGCAGCTTGCGGTGAGCGAACCGAACGACGGCGATGTGCCCGTGCTGCCCGCATGGGGGGTCATCGCCCTTGGCGCGGGGCTCCTGTCCGGCCTGCTGCGCAAACGACGCCACTAAACCAGCGACGCCAACAAGACTTCCAGGGAACCCTCATGAAATCATTCCTCGCATTGGTGCTGGCGGCATGCGCATGTCAAGCCCTGGCCGCCCCCAAAGATCCCGCCCCGCTGCCCGACGACGTGGTGGCGAAGCTCCTGCACGAGCCTTATCACCAGCCGATCGACCCGATTGCGCAGCAGTTGCAGCGGCGGCTGGCCGACACCGAGGCACTCGTGCGCCGCTGGCAGCGCGAAGCCGGTGGCGATGCGTCTGCGAACCGCGCACAACAGCTTGAGGCGCAAATCGAATCGTTGGCGCAAATGAAAGCGCCGGTGCGCCAGCGTCTGCTGGAACGCCAGGCCAGAACAGAGACCGCCAAGGGCAAGAAAGCGCAAGCAAGCGCGCTCAAGGCGCAGGGTCGATCCGCGGACAAACTGCTCGGTCAATTCGACTTGCTGCAACAGGCGCTCGGCAAGATCGAAACGGCCGCCACGCCGGAGGCGCGCAGCCAGGCGCTGGCGGGCGCGCTCGACCTGCTGCGCCAGACGCGCGGCAGGCTGCGCGACCGCGAGGAAGCGCCGTCCGCCGTGCCGTGGCCGACCGCCCGGCTGGGCGGCGAAGCCGGGCCCTCGCCGCGCAAGCGGGTGGATGCCGTGCCGAAGTACCTGGCGGAGCAGCAGGCGCGCTATCTCAACAGCGTGGCCTCGAACGGCGCCATCGTGCTTGCCGCCGCGCCCGCCACCCCGGCCGAGGCCGGACAGTGCTACACGGGCGGCACGGTGGACGCCGCCGATCTCGCCGCCACCCTCGATGCGCAGAAGGACGACCCCGAAATCGCCGCTTTGGCGGAAACCCTCGGCCACTCCCCCGCGAAGATACTCGCCTGGGTGCACGACAACATCCGCTACGAGCCCTACTGGGGCAGCCTCAAGGGCGCCAAGGGCGCGCTGGTGGCGGGCGGCGGCAACGCCACCGACCAGGCCTCGCTGATGATCGCGCTGCTGCGCGCCGCCAACATCCCGGCGCGCTATGTATCCGGCGAAATCCGGATCACCGACCCCGCGCCCGCCCAGCCCGGTGGGCGCGCCTTGCGCTGGCTGGGCGCCAAGACCTATGTGGCGGCGGCCAATATTCTGGCCAAGGGCGGCATTCCGGCCGGCCCCTACAGCCTCGACGGCCAGCAAGTTGGCATATATCTGGATCACGTCTGGGTCGAGGCCTGCGTGCCCTACAGCCATTACCGGGGCGCGGCGGTGACCAATGCCGGACATCGCTGGGTGCCGCTCGACGCGGCTTTCAAGGACAAGGCTTACCGCCAGGACATCGACGTCAACGTGAGCTTCGACTACGGCTTCGATAGCGGAGACTATCTCGCCGCCCGCAGCGACCAGCTGCCGCACGAACGCTATGCCAGGGACGTGGAAACGGCGGCGCTGGCGCAGGGCAAGGATCTGGCCGACCTCTCGCCGGAAGGCGGCATCCGGCCGCTCAAACTCGACATCCTGCCCGCCAGCCTGCCCTACACCGTCACCAGCTTCACCCTGCTTACCGGCGCCGCCAGCGTCGAACCCTCCACGCTGCCCGGCGCGCACCGCTACGCCCTGGACGTGACGGTCAAGAGCGGTTCCACCGCCTTGCTGACGCGCAGCGTGAGCTACCCGGACGCGGCGCTGAAGCGCCTGACGCTCTCGTTCACCCCGGCCGACGCCAGCAGCCAGACCTGGTGGGACGGCTGGAACGGCAGCTTCGCCACCCTGCCGGCGAGCGGCGTCAACGTCAAACCCGTGCTCAAACTCGAAGGCGCGGAAGTCGCCGGGTCCGCCGCGGGGTCCACCGCCCTGACATCAAGCAACCTGCTCACGACGATCATCAGGCTCAGCTTGCCGGATTCCGATTGGGGCACGCAATGCATCGCCGATTCCGGCACCGGCAACGACCCCGATGTCACCTGCGTCAACAAGACCGTCTACGACAACATCAAGCCCGGCGGCTACCATGCCCTGCAGGCGCACGCGTTCCAGACTTCCGACCGCTATCTGAAAGAACGCGCGCAGCAGCTCATCGACGCCGTGCGCGCCAATCCCGCGCCCACACCGGCCGCGCCCGCCGCCTACGACGCCACGCTGGGCGAATTCCTCCATCTCGCCCTGGCGAAATACCTGCGCTACGGCGTGGACAGTTCGAAGCAGGTGGGCGACCAGATGAACGTCGCCGGCCAGCGCGGCAACGACATCGGGCTCACCACCGTCGACCTCAAGACCGAGTATCTCTTCGACCAGCCCTACGCGATCAAGGCGGGCGGGTTGCTGATCGACGTCAAAGGCGGCCAGTCCCGCTTCACCAAACTGGACACCGCCGCCACCACTGCCGCCGCGCTCAGGGACGAAATCTGGCCCGCCTTCAAGCTGGCGCTCTACAGCGGCTCCGCCTTCGAGCACTACATCTGGCAGGAAATGGCGCGCACCGACGCGGTGTCCACCGTGCGCGGCCTGCAATTCGCCCGCCAGGCCGGCACCGCCAGCGATATCGTCACCCTGAACGCCGCCAACATCGCTCAGTACGACACCCTGATGGATGCCTCCATGGCGCCCTACAAAACCCAGATCACCAACTACGTCAACGCCGGCGCCACCGTCACCGTCCCCAAAAAGAAACTCGCCTACAGCGCAGAAGGCAGCGGCGAGGTCTGGAACGGCGCGGTCTACATGGCCGAAAACCAGGGCCAGGGCAGTTTCGGTGCCTTGATCTCCGGCAACTTCGGCGGCGGCTACGGCGCCCTCACGCCTTCGCCCTTGCTGACCGACTTCAACGTCAACTATTCGCTGATCGACCCGGCCATCCCGAGCAGCCTCCTGGGTTCCGGCACCGGCTACTTCTCC
>JAJYXG010000062.1:0-20001 GCA_021791095.1 Pseudomonadota bacterium | reverse complement strand
TCAACCCGGAAAAGCGCGTCATCATGCCCGACCTGGCCGCCGAGTGTTCGCTCGACCTCGCCTGCCCGGCCGACGAGTTCGCAGCCTTCTGCGACGCCCACCCTGACCGATTGTCGGTCGTCTACGCGAACACCAGTGCCGCGGTGAAGGCGCGCGCCGACTGGGTCGTCACCTCTGGCATCGCCGCCAAGATCGTCAAATACCTGCATCAGCAGGGCAACAAACTGCTGTGGGCGCCGGACCGCCACCTCGGCAACTACGTGCAACGGGTGACCGGTGCCGACATGCTGCTGTGGCAAGGTTCCTGCGTGGTGCACGAAGCGTTCAAGGCCGAAGCACTGAAGAAGCTGCGCGCCGAGCACCCGAACGCTGCGGTGCTGGTGCACCCGGAGTCGCCCGAGTCGGTGATCGCGCTCGCCGACGTGGTCGGCTCGACCACGCAACTGATTGAGGCCGTGCGCACGCTGCCCAATCCTGAATTCATCGTCGCCACCGACAACGGCATCTTCCACAAGATGCACGCCGCAGCACCCGGCAAACTTTTGCTGGAAGCGCCGACCGCCGGCGAGGGCGCGACCTGCCAGTCCTGCGCCCACTGCCCGTGGATGGCGATGAACGGTCTGCGGAAGCTCGCCGCCGTGCTGGAGAACGGCGGCAACGAGATCCATATCGAGGAATCCATCCGCGCCAAAGCCGCCGTTTCGATCCAGCGCATGCTGGACTTCGCGGCGGCCGAAAAGGCCGGCCGCATCCAACTGGGCGACTAAGGGGAGCGCACCATGGCCGGAGCCAGCCTGCTCGCGCTGATCGACGACATCGCCACCATCCTCGACGATGTGTCGGTGATGACCAAGGTCGCGGCGAAAAAAACCGCCGGTGTGCTGGGCGATGACCTCGCACTGAACGCCCAGCAGGTCGCCGGGGTGAAGGCCGAGCGCGAACTGCCGGTGGTGTGGGCCGTTGCCAAAGGCTCGCTGATCAACAAGGCGATTCTGGTGCCGGCGGCGCTCGCCATCAGCGCTTTCGCGCCCTGGGCGGTAACGCCGCTGTTGATGCTGGGCGGCGCGTTTCTCAGTTTTGAAGGGTTTGAGAAACTGGCGCACAAGACCCTGCACCGCGAGGAAGACGCAGCCCATCGCACCGAACTCGCACAGGCGGTGGCCGACCCGGCGATCGACCTGGTCGCACTGGAAAAGGACAAGATCAAGGGCGCGATCCGCACCGACTTCATCCTGTCGGCCGAAATCATCGTCATCACCCTCGGCACCGTCGCGGCTGCTTCCTTCGGCAAACAGGTCACCGTGCTCGCCGGCATCGCGCTTGTCATGACCGTCGGCGTCTACGGCCTGGTCGCCGGCATCGTCAAGCTCGATGACGCCGGACTCTACCTCAGCCAGCGTCCCGCCCGCTGGATTCGCGCGCTGGGGCGTCGCATCCTCGCCGCTGCGCCGGTTCTGATGAAAAGCCTTGCAATCATCGGTACCGCAGCGATGTTCCTGGTCGGCGGCGGCATCCTGATCCACGGCATACCAGGCACCCATGACCTGGTCCACGCCGTCACCCAAGCTGCGGAAACCCTGCCGGTGGTCGGTGGCGTACTGGCCATGCTCGTTCCGTTTTTAATCGATGCGCTGGCCGGCGTCGTCGCGGGCGCGATGGTTCTGGGCGGCCTGACTGCCGTCCGCCGGCTAATCCGCTAACCCGGCTCTGGCTTATTTCTGGAACGGCTGGATCAGCTTGCGCACCGTGTCGTAGGCAGGGTCGTCAACCACGACGAAGCCATCACAAGCCTTGTCGAAGGCTTCCAGCGTGGCGGCCCGCTCGGGGGTGCTCTTGTTCAGGGCCAATAGCGCATTGCGCAGCTGGTTGCGCACCGCCTCCGGCATGCCGGGATGCACGGCAAAGATATACGAAGGCAGCGGCGCGGTGCTGCCGACCACCGCGATGCCCTTGCCCTTGAACTCATCAGCGACGGAATCCTTGAGGATGCCGCCGTCGAAGTCGCCCGCCAGCACCGCCTTGGCAATATTGTCGTAATGCTTGAGGTAGGCAAAGGTCGAAAAATCGCTGGACTTCAGCCCCATCGATTCGACCGCCGCCCTTTGCAGCAAGGCCTTTTCATCGCCGAAGGCAAAGCGCTTGCCCTTGAGCCCGGCCGGCGTATTGATGCCGGAGCCGGCTTTCACGCCGATCACCAGGGAGAAGTGCGGACGCCCGTCGGCAGTGGGCGCAACCAGCGGAATCACGCCGTATTTCTTGCGCGCCTCGATATAGGCCACCGGTGTGAGGTAGGCAATCTGCGTCTGGCCCGTGCCCAGGTCTTCCACGGCGGACCCCAGATTGGGCGATGGCCGGAAGCGGACATTGAGGTTGGTGCTCAGCGCAAGGTGATTGGTCAGCGCGCTCATGCGCTTGATCATCTCGACCGGAATATCCATGGCCACCGAGCCCATGGTGACTTCCCGGGTTTGCGTGCCTGGATTGGGTGCGGCCCAGACGGAGGCAAGCGATACGCTCAGCAGTACGGTAGCCAGCAGGGTCTGATATGCCTGTTTCAAATTCATGAGGTTTCCCTTTCCTGGAATCGGATTGCATCGGTATACACGCTGTAACGGTTTCGCCCGCTATGCTTGGCCTGATAGAGCGCCTTGTCGGCCGCATAGTAGAGCGCCTGCGGCGTTTTCATCGAATTGTCGTATTGCGCAATGCCCACACTCAGGCTGATATTCAAGCGGGATCCCTCGTAGTCAAACCGATGTGCCCGCACGCTTTCCAGGAGTATCTCGATGAACATTTCGGCCTGCGCGGCATCCGTGTGATAGAGCACGATGCCGAATTCGTCGCCCCCGAGACGCGCAGGCAAGTCGGACTTGCGGACATGCAGGCGCATGAGGCTGCTGATATCCCGCAGCACCTCATCCCCGGCGCCGTGACCATGTCTGTCGTTGATCAGTTTGAAATGGTCGATGTCGAACAGCACCAGCGTAATCTCTTCATCAAAACGCTCGGACTGATGGAACATCCGTGACAGGGTTTCATCGAATTTGCGGCGGTTGGGCAACTCGGTCAGCCAGTCGGTCGTGGCCATGGTGCTGAGCAAATCGAGTGCCTGCTCAAGCTCCCGGGTACGCCCCCCCAGCTGGACGTTCTTGTCCCGCAACTCCTGGTTGGCAAAGTCGATCTTGTTATGCAACTGGTGGTGATAACTGGCGAGCGACCTGTTCAGGGTGTTGAACACCGATACCAGCCGCCCGATTTCGTCCCGGCTTTTCACCTCCAGATCGCGGGCGATGAAGGAGTCGCCCCTTTCCACCGCCTCCTCCATCGCCGTCGTCAGCTTGCGGATCGGCGAGACGATGCCGCTTGCGGTAAAAAAATAGACAATCAGTCCGAGTATCGTGCCAAAAATGATCTGTTCGATGAAAACGCGCCAGTAGAGCTCATTGAGCGCACTTTCCAGCGCATCGGTCGACATATCGACGGTCACGCCGCCGATGGTCTGGCCGTCGAATACGACGGGCGATTCAAAGCGCTTGTAGGACCCGGCCCCCTCCCCCAGCGCCTGGGTCATCGCGCGTCCGCCCCGGTTGAGAATGACGACGCGGATCACGTTGGCCTGCCGCGCGACATTGGCGGCCAGGATTTCCAGATTGCCATAGTCGTATCCGGCGACCAGGGAAGCCGCGCCGGAAGCGGTGGCATTGGCCACGCTCTGGCCCGCCTTGTCGATCAATTCGCCGAGAGGGCCACGCTCGTTCTGGACGCGAAGCACGCCGATGGCGGCCGAGGTCATCAGGACACCAGCCATGACATAGCCCACGAGCTTGCTGCCCAAACCGAACTTCAAATTGTTCTCCTCCGTTTCCGTGTTTACGGCCATCCCCCCCCCCCGGAATTGATGGTACGAAATGTCAATTTTTAACAAATAAAACAATGACTTGATGTCGCCTTTTCGACAGCCAGGATGAAAACCGTACACCCTGCCGACCTCGTTGAGCCATTCACTCGCTCCGGTTACGTGCGGGACAGGGCTTCCTCCCGCAGCCGCGCTTGCACACCCACCGGCCAAGGAATGCCTCGCCCGACAAAACCGAAGACGACGCGGTCGCCCGGGAATATCCCGTAAAATACGAGTTTTGCAGCACCGCCCCGCCATGAATTCCCGCCTGCGCGAAATCCCCTACAACTACACCTCGTTTTCCGACCGCGAAATCGTCATTCGCCTGTTGGGCAAGGATGCCTGGGGCGTGCTCAACACCCTGCGCGGCGAACGCAAAACGGGGCGCTCGGCACGCATGCTGTTCGAGGTGCTGGGCGACATCTGGGTGGTACGGCGCAATCCCTACCTGGAAGACGACCTGCTCGACAACCCCAGGCGGCGGCAGATGCTGGTCGACGCACTGCGGCATCGCTTGCACGCAATCGAAGTGCGGCGCCAGGGCAACGAACTGGTCGGCCAGCTTCTGGAAGCCGCCGGGCGCGCAGTGCGCGAATTCGAGGCCTGGTTCGACGACACCGCCAGCCTGCGCACGCGCATCCTGCGCCGTCTGGCCGGGGTAACCCGGCGTGACAACATCGCGTTCGACGGCCTGGCGCGCGTCTCGCACGTCACCGACGCCACCGACTGGCGGGTCGAATATCCCTTCGTGGTGCTGACCCCCGACAGCGAAGCCGAGATGGCAGGACTGGTGGCCGGGCTGATCGAGTTGGGGCTGACCATCATCCCGCGCGGCGGCGGCACGGGCTATACCGGCGGCGCCGTTCCGCTCACCGACCAGGCGGCGGTCATCAATACCGAAAAGCTCGAAGCGATGAGTGCGGTCGAGATGCGCCACCTGCCCGGCTGCGAATTCGAGATTCCCACCATCCACTGTGGCGCCGGCGTCGTCACCAAGCGGGTGATGGATGCGGCCGATGCCGCCGGGCTGGTGTTCGCAGTCGACCCCACCTCGGCCGACGCCTCGACCATCGGCGGCAACGTGTCGATGAACGCCGGCGGCAAGAAGGCCGTGCTGTGGGGCACCGCGCTGGACAACCTGGTGTCCTGGCGCATGGTCACGCCGGATGCCGACTGGATCGAAGTCACCCGCCTCAACCACAACCGCGGCAAGATCCACGACGCCCCCTCGGCCACCTTCGAAATCCGCCGCTTCGCTGCAGACGGCAAGACGCCGAAGGGCTCGCCGGACATCCTCACCATCCCCGGCAGCCGCTTCCGCAAGACCGGTCTCGGCAAGGACGTCACCGACAAGTTCCTCGCCGGCCTGCCCGGCATCCAGAAGGAAGGCTGCGACGGCCTCATCACCTCGGCGCGCTTCATCCTGCACCGGCTTCCCGCGCATACCCGCACCGTGTGCCTGGAATTCTTCGGCACGGCGCGCGACGCCACGCCGGCCATCGTCGAAATCAAGGATTACTGCGACGCCCATCCCGACATTCTGCTGGCCGGACTGGAGCACCTCGACGCACGCTATGTGAAAGCGGTCGGCTATGCGACCAAGGCGCCGCGCGCGACGCGCCCCAACATGGTGCTGCTGATCGACGTGGTGTCGGACAACGAAATCGCCGTCGGCGAAGCCGCGTCGAAGATCGTCCAGCTCGCCAACTCGCGAAGCGGCGAAGGCTTCATCGCAGTGTCGGCCGAAACGCGCAGGAAATTCTGGCTCGATCGCGCCCGCACCGCTGCGATCGCGGCGCACACCAATGCGTTCAAGATCAACGAGGACGTGGTGATCCCGCTGCCGCGCCTGGGCGACTACACCGACGGCATCGAGCGCATCAACATCGAACTGTCGATCGCCAACAAGCTGAAGCTGCTCGATGCGCTGGCCGAATTCTTCGCCGCGCCGCTGCCTCTGCTGGAAGACGACGATACCGTCGCCGATCCGACGCAGGTGGAGGAAAAACGCCAGCACGCGCTGGCGCTGATCGAGGCGGTGAAGGCCCGGTGGCAGGGCTATGTGAACAATCTCGATGCCCCGCACGAAAGCGGAACGGTCTTCACCGCGTTGCGCGACAAGCACGTTCGCGTGTCGTGGAAGCGCGAGGTGCGGCGCGAACTGCACCAGCTGTTCATCGGCCGCGAATACCTCCCGGTGCTCGAAGCCTGCGACCGCATCCACGGAGATATCCTTAAAAGCCGCGTGTTCGTGGCGCTGCACATGCATGCCGGCGACGGCAACGTGCACACCAACATCCCGGTCAACTCGGACGACTACGCCATGCTGCAGGCCGCCAACGCGGCGGTTGCGCGCATCATGGCGCTCGCCACCGATCTCGGCGGCGTGATTTCGGGCGAACACGGCATCGGGCTGACCAAGCTGGAATTCCTCGACGACGCGACCATCGCGACGTTCGCCGAATACAAGCAGAAGGTCGACCCCGCGCAGCATTTCAACAAGGGCAAGCTGCTCCCTGGCGCCGATCTGCGCAATGCCTACACGCCGTCGTTCGGCCTGCTGGAGGCCGAGTCGATCATTCTCGAAGCCTCGGAAACCGGGGCCATCGCCGATTCGATCAAGGACTGCCTGCGCTGCGGCAAGTGCAAACCGGTGTGCAACACCCACATCCCGCGCGCCAACCTGCTGTACTCGCCGCGCAACAAGATTCTCGCCACTTCGCTGCTGATCGAGGCCTTCCTGTACGAGGAGCAGACCCGGCGCGGCGTGTCGCTGAAGCATTTCGACGAGTTCGGCGACGTCGCCGACCACTGCACCATCTGCCACAAGTGCAAGAACCCGTGCCCGGTCGACATCGACTTCGGCGACGTCTCGATCGCGATGCGCAACCTGCTGCGCAAGCAGGGCAAGAAGAAATTCAACCCCGGCACCTGGGCGTCGATGGCATTCCTGAACGCGACCGACCCCGCAACCATCAAGGCGTTGCGCAAGCCCTTGATCGAGTGGGGTTACGCCAGCCAGCGGATGGGGCACACCCTGTTCAAGCGCATGGGGCTGATCCAGGCGCAGACGAAAAATCCGCCCGCCACCCTGGGCCGGCCCAAGCTGGTCGCGCAGGTCATCCATCTGGTCAACAAGCCGATGCCGGGCGGACTGCCGAAGAAGACCTCGCGTGCGCTGCTGGGGCTGGAAGATGCCTCGATTGTTCCAATTCTGCGCAATCCGGCCAAGCTCAACGAAGACAGCGACGCGGTGTTCTACTTCCCCGGCTGCGGTTCGGAGCGGCTGTTCTCGCAGGTGGGGCTCGCCACCCAGGCGATGCTGTTCGAACTCGGCGTGCAGACCGTGCTGCCGCCCGGCTACCTGTGCTGCGGCTATCCACAGACCGCAGGCGGCCAAGCCGACAAGGGCGAAGCCATCACCGCGCAGAACCGGGTGCTGTTCCACCGCGTGGCCAACACGCTCAACTACCTCGACATCAAGACCGTGATCGTGTCGTGCGGCACCTGCATGGATCAGCTGCTCAAATATGAATTCGAGAAGATCTTCCCCGGATGCCGCCTGCTCGACATCCACGAATACCTGATGGAGAAGGGCGTAAAGCTGGAAGGCGTCAGCGGCGAGAAATATCTTTACCACGACCCCTGTCACACGCCGATGAAGACCCACGCGCCGATGAAAGTCGCCAACGCGCTGCTTGGCGGCGGGGTTGTTTTGTCCGATCGCTGCTGCGGCGAATCCGGCACGCTCGCCGTCAGCCGCCCGGACATCTCCACCCAGATCCGCTTCCGCAAGGAAGAGGAGATCCGCGCCGGCGTCGCCGCGCTGGGCGATGGCAGCCAGCCGGTCAAACTCCTGACCAGCTGCCCCTCGTGCCTGCAGGGACTGGCGCGCTACAGCGACGATACGAACACCGAGCCCGATTACATCGTGATCGAAATGGCGAAGAAACTGCTCGGCGAGAACTGGATGGCGAGCTATCTAGCGCGCGTCGGCAACGGCGGCATCGAGCGGGTGCTGCTGTGAGTTGTGCCCTGTGCGATACGCCTGCCGGAGCGGTGCTGTGGCAGAACGACTTCTGCCGTGTTGTGAGTGCCGACGAGCCGGACTATCCCGGTTTCCTGCGCGTCATCCTGAATGCCCACGTCAAGGAAATGACCGACCTGCCGGTGGCCGACCAAGCAAGCTTGATGCGGGTGGTGCTGGCGGCCGAAGCGGCGCTGCGCGAGGTGATGGCGCCCGACAAGGTCAATCTCGCCTCGCTCGGCAACGTGGTGCCGCACCTTCACTGGCATGTGATTCCGCGCTATGAGGACGACCCACATTTCCCCAACCCGGTGTGGGGCGAGAAGAAAAGGGATACGCCGCATGCCGCAACTGGCGATCTGGACGCGCGGCTTGCCGACGCGCTCCACTCGCTGCTAGGAGTTGGCCGTAGTTCTAAAGACGCTTAAGCGTCAAGAACCACGCTCCACCCGTAATGGGCAGGCCGTGGTTGTAAAGCCGACAAGTCGGCAACAACCACGCTCAGCCGGCGGCTTGCTCGCGCTCGGGAAACGGAATGACCTTGCCGCTTTCCAGCGCATGCTGCAAGCGCTGGGCGGGGAACACAGCCGAGAACGTGCTGCCTTTGCTCGGGGTGGACTGGATATCCAGCCGCGCGCCATGGCGGGTGAGGACGTGCTTGACGATGGCGAGCCCGAGGCCGGTGCCGCCGGTCTCGCGCGAACGGCTGCGGTCGACGCGGTAGAAGCGCTCGGTCAAGCGCGGGATGTGTTCGGCGGCGATGCCTTCGCCCGTATCGGTCACGGAAAACACGCCCTCCCCATTCCGCTCGCGCCAGGCGAGGGTAATTTCGCCGCCTTCCGGAGTGTAGCGTACGGCGTTCGACACCAGGTTGCCGAGCGCGCTGCGGATTTCCTGCTGGCTGCCTTTCAGCCACACGCTGCTGCCGAGTTGCAGGCTGACCCGATGCCGCCCGCGGCTCAGCGATTCGGCTTCGGATTTCAGCGCCTGAGCCAGATCGGGGACGTTGACGGACTCGTCGCTCAGCATGTGGTCGGCGCTTTCAAGCCGCGACAGGATCAGCAGGTCGTCCAGCAGATGCTGCATGCGCCGGGTGTGGTCCAGCATCAGGTCGAAATAACGGCCTCGCTCGGCGGCAGGCAGGTCGGGGGCATCGGCCAGGGTTTCGACGAAGCCACCGACCACGGTCAGGGGCGTGCGCAGTTCGTGCGAGACGTTGGCAATGAAGTCGCGCCGCATGGCGTCGACGCGATCGAGGTCGGTGATGTCGCGGGCGACCAGCAGTTTCTTGCCTTCGCCGAACGGCACCAGTTGCAGCGACAGGGTGATCTCGCGGTTGATCGGCGATTTGCACACCAGGCGACGCGAATAATCGGCGGCGTCGAGGAACTCCAGGAAATGTGCCTGGCGCATCAGGTAACGGACAAACTGGCCGCGATCGCGCTCGCAGTCCAGCCCCATGTATTTGCGCGAGGCGGGATTGCACCAGTCGATCTGTTCGTTGCCGTTGAGGATGACCATGCCGTCAGGCACCGCCATCGCGGCGTGCTCGAACTGTTCAAGCGCGGAGGTGAGTTCGCCACGGCTGGCTTTCTGGCGCCGCTGCAGTTTCTGCAGCCGGTAGAAGATGTCGCCCCAGGTGCCGGTGGCGTCGGGCGGCTCGACTTCATCGGGGTTTTCCAGCCAGCGCGACAGACGGTATTCCTGCCACAGGCGGCGCAGCATCACAAAGGCCTGGATACCTGCCAGAAAGCCCAGCGCCGCCACCCAGCCGGAGCCAGCCCACAGAATCAGTGCCACCAGCAACACGCCGGCCAGCACACTGAGTGGACGCCACCAGAAGCCCATGTTTACCTTCCCGAAAACCCGGTGGGCGGATTATCCCACTTCGGCCGAAAAGCGGTAGCCCGAGCCGCGCACGGTCTGGATCAATTCGGCATGGCCGGACGGTTCCAGCGCCAGGCGCAGGCGGCGGATGTGGACGTCGACCGTGCGCTCCTCGACGAACACGTCGTCGCCCCACACCTGGTCAAGCAGTTGGGTGCGCGAGTAGACGCGCTCGGGATGGGTCATGAAGAAGTGCAGCAGGCGGAACTCGGTCGGCCCCAGTTCCAGTGCCTGGCCTTTACCCTGCACGCGGTGGCTGGTCGGATCCAGTCGCAGGCCATTGATTTCCACCGGCTCGTCGGTCATCTGCGGGGCGCGACGGCGCAGCACGGCCTTGATGCGCGACACCAGTTCCCGCGGCGAAAACGGCTTGGTGATGTAGTCGTCGGCCCCGGTATCCAGCCCCAGCACCTTGTCACGCTCCTCGCCGCGCGCGGTCAGCATGATGATGGGGATGGGCTGGTAGCGCTCGTCGCTGCGCAGGCGCTTGCACAGGTCGATCCCCGACATGCCGGGCAGCATCCAGTCGAGCAGGATGACGTCGGGCAGCGTGCTCTTGAGGAATTTCAGCGCGTGTTCGGCGTCGCCGGCAGCGGTGACCGAATGTCCGGCCTGAGACAGGTTGAACTTCAGCAGTTCCTGGATCCCAGGTTCGTCTTCGACCAGCAAAATATTGGCAGCCATGGTAGTTCCACGCGTGTTTGGATGGTGGCCATCCTATGACAGCAGTATGACTGATTTATGACAGCGGTGCGCCCCTGCAAGCCCTTGCCAGCCCATGCGCTGGTAGAATTCGCGGCTGATTCGCTCATTCCCACTGCCATGGATAAAACCACCCATTTCGGCTACACGCAGGTTGCCGAATCCGAAAAAGCCGCCAAGGTGGCCGAGGTCTTCCATTCCGTCGCCGCCCAGTACGACATCATGAACGACCTGATGTCGGCCGGCCTGCACCGGTTGTGGAAGCGCTTTGCGGTGGCGCAGGCGGGCCTGCGGCCGGGAATGAAGGTGCTCGACGTCGCCGGCGGCACTGCCGACCTGACGCGGCTGTTCCTGAAGGAAGTCGGCGAAACCGGCACCGTGCTGCTCACCGACATCAACTTTTCCATGCTGCGCGAAGGCCGCGACCGCATGCTGAACGAGGGCAGAACGCCCCCCACCGTGCAGTGCGACGGCGAGCGGCTGCCTTTCCCGGACAATTATTTCGATTGTGTCTCGGTTGCCTTCGGCCTCAGGAACATGACCCACAAGGACCAGGCGCTGGCCGAGATGAACCGTGTGCTGAAACCGGGCGGACGTCTGCTGGTGCTGGAGTTCTCCAAGGTGTGGAAGCCGCTGGAGCCGGCTTACGATCTGTACTCGTTCAAGCTGCTGCCGCTGATGGGCAAGCTCGTCGCCAGGGACGCCGCGAGCTACCAGTACTTGGCCGAGTCGATCCGCATGCACCCCGGGCAGGAAGAGCTGAAAAGCATGATGGAAGCCGCCGGCTTCGCCAAGGTCAGCTATCACAACCTGACCGCCGGCGTGGTCGCCCTGCACCGTGGCTTTAAAGTTTAAGCGGGGCTTCAAGGTTTGATCACTGAAGCCCTGTTCGAACGCAGCCTCAACCACCTGCTGCGGCAGTCTCCCGGCGCGGCCGAGGCGCTCGCCCGCCATGCGGGATGCAGCGTGCGCTTCGATCTCACGCTGGCGCAGTTCGATTTCCGCATTGCCGACGACGGCTGTTTTTCCGAGGCGGTGGTCGACACGCCCGACGCCGTCATCCGCCCCACCGCTGCGCTCCTCGCCCGCCTGCCGTTTTTCGGCCGCGAGGCGCTGCGCGACGCCGACTACAGCGGCGACGACGCCCTTCTGCAAACGCTCGATCGCGTCTTCAAACAGCTGGACTGGGACGTCGAAGCCGACCTCGCGCCGATCGTCGGCGACGTCGCCGCGCATCGTTTGCACACCCTGGGGCGCGACGCCCTCGCCGGCATCGCCCACACGATTGCTGCGCTCGGTCGCAATGCCAGCGAATATGTAGTCGAGGAAGCCGAACTGATGGCGCGCGGCATCGATGTTGGCCGCTTTAACCATGAAGTGGACATGCTGGCCGACGACGTGGCGCGGCTGGACGCCCGCCTGCGGCGGCTGGAAGCAGGCGACGCATGAAACTGCTGCGTCTCGTCCGCATCCTCACCGTCGGCCTGCGTTTCGGACTGGAGGAATTCTTCCTCGGTCACGAGCGGGTGCGACCGCTGCGCTGGCTGGTGCGCGCCACGCTGTTCTGGCGCCCGCTTGCCGAGCCGCGCGGGGTGCGCCTGCGCCGCGCGATCGAGGCGCTGGGCCCGATTTTCGTCAAGTTCGGGCAGATGCTCTCCACCCGGCGCGATCTGGTGCCGCTCGACATCGCCGACGAGCTCGCCCAACTGCAGGACCGGGTGCCGCCCTTCCCCTCCGCCGAGGCCATCGCCACGCTGGAAGCGGCCTACAAAAAACCGCTGTCGGAAGTCTTTGCCGAATTCGATGCCACCCCGGTCGCCTCCGCCTCGGTGGCGCAGGTGCACTTCGCGCGCCTGCATTCCTCCCCGCCAGGGGGCGACGGCACGGCGGTTGCGGTGAAAGTGCTGCGTCCCGGTATCGCGCCGGTGATTGCGCACGACGTGTCGCTGCTGTATGCCGCCGCCGGTCTGATCGAAAAGCTGTTCGCCGACGGCAAGCGCCTGCGCCCGCGCGAAGTGATCAGCGAATTCGAAAAGCATCTGGAAGACGAACTTGATCTGATGCGCGAAGCCGCCAACTGCTCGCAATTGCGGCGCAACTTCACCGATTCGCCGCTGCTCCTGGTGCCGGGGGTGTACTGGGATTACTGTGACAAGAACGTCATGGTGATGGACCGCATGGACGGCATCCCGGTGAGCCAGATCGAGCGCCTGCGCGAGTCCGGCGTCGACATTCCGAAGCTCGCCGCCACCGGCGTCGAGATCTTCTTCACCCAGGTGTTCCGCGACGGCTTCTTCCACGCCGACATGCACCCCGGCAACATCCTGGTGCGTCCCGGCTCCGAGCAGTACATCGCGCTCGATTTCGGCATCATGGGCACGCTCACCGAGGTCGACAAGCAGTACCTCGCGCGCAACTTCCTCGCCTTTTTCCGCCGCGACTACAAGGGCGTGGCGCTGGCGCACCTGGAATCCGGCTGGGTGCCGCCCGACACCCGCATCGACGAGCTCGAGGCGGCGGTGCGCGCGGTGTGCGAGCCGGTGTTCGACCGCCCGCTGAAGGACATCTCTTTCGGCCGCGTGCTGCTGCAGCTGTTCCAGGCGTCGCGCCGCTTCAACGTGGAAATCCAGCCGCAACTGGTGCTGCTGCAGAAAACCCTACTCAACATCGAGGGCCTCGGCCGCCAACTCGACCCCGAGCTCGACCTGTGGAAAACCGCCAAGCCCTTCCTCGAGCGCTGGATGAACGAGCAGATCGGCTGGCGCGCGCTGGTGAAGAACCTGCAGACCGAGGCGCCGAAATGGGCCGCTCTGCTGCCGCAGTTGCCGCGGCTGGCCCATCACGCGCTGAACGAAAACCGGCTGGCCCAGCTGGAAGCCGGCCTCACCCTGATGCTGCGCCAGCAGCACGCGCGCAATCGCTGGCTCGGCACCATCGCCGGCCTGCTGGCCGTGCTGACAGCCGCCACCCTCTATTTCATTCTGCGATAAGGACTCGCCATGCTGATCGGATTCGTCGTTCTATACCTCGTTCTCTCCATCGGCATCGGCCTCTATGCCGCCACCAAGGTCCACAGCGCCAGCGACTACATCACCGCCGGCCGCTCGCTGCCGATGGTCGTGGTGATCGCCATGGTGTTCGCCACCTGGTTCGGCGCCGAAACCGTGCTCGGCATCCCCGCCACCTTCCTCAACGAGAACCTCGGCGGCACGATTTCCGATCCCTTCGGCGCCTCGCTCGCGCTGATCCTGTTTGGGCTTTTCTTTGCCCGGCCGCTGTACCGCATGAAGCTCATCACCCTGGGCGACTTCTTCCGCCAGCGCTACAACCGCCCGGTCGAGGTGGTGATTTCGTCGGCGATCGCGCTGTCCTATCTGGGCTGGGTGTCGGCGCAGGTGGTGGCGCTGGGGCTGGTGTTCAACGTCCTGTCCGAGGGCATGATCACCCAGCAGGAAGGGGTCCTCATCGGCGCGGGGGTGGTGCTCCTTTACACCCTGTTCGGCGGCATGTGGTCGGTGGCGCTGACCACCCTGGTGCAAATGACCGTGATCGTCGCCGGCCTGCTGTGGATCGCCAAACTGGTCGCCGACATGCCGGAAGTGGGCGGGGTCGCGCCGGTGATCGAGCACGCTGCCGCCGCCGGCAAGTTCGAATTCTGGCCGCCGCTGGAATGGGCCGCGATCGTCACCTTCATCGCCGGCCTGTTGACCATGGGGCTGGGCTCGATCCCGCAGCAGGACGTGTTCCAGCGCGCCAACGCCGGCAAATCCGAGCGCATCGCGGTATGGGGCACCGTCATCGGCGGCGCGCTGTATTTCCTGTTCGCCGCCGTGCCGATCTACCTCACCTATTCCGCCACCCTGGTCGACCCGGCCATGACCGCAGCCGTGCTGGCCGACGACGTCCAGTTGGTACTGCCCACTTTCGTCAAGACCCACCTGCCGTTTTACGCGCAGATCATTTTTTACGGCGCCCTGCTCTCGGTCATCATGTCCACCGCCTCTGGCACCCTGCTGGCGCCGTCGGTCACTATTTCGGAAAACATCATCAAGGAATTCATGCCGCACCACCGCATGAGCCAGAAAAAGCTGCTGTGGATCACCCGCGCCGTCGTCGCCGCCTTCACCGTGCTGGTGGTGCTGTATTCGCTGTGGTCGCTCGAGTCCGAAACCAGCATCCATCAGATGGTGGAGAACGCATATAAGGTCACCCTGGCCTGCGCCTTCGTTCCATTGGTGGCCGGTCTGTACTGGAAACGCGCCAGCAACCTGGGGGCGGGTCTGTCCATTGTTCTGGGGTTCGGTTGCTGGATTGCGATGGAGTTCGTCGCCCCCGATGCCGCGTTGCCCCCACAGTTCGCAGGATTGATCGCCAGCTTCGCCGGCTTGGTGGCAGGGTCATTGGCCAGCCGGCGCTGAAGTTGCAGCATTCCGCGGGACTGGCCAGACCCACCTCGACTAAGGCAACCCTATCCGCTACGCCATGCCCTGAAGGACCTCGATTGTGCCCAGTGACAGGGGCTGTCGCGCATGTGGACAAAGATCAAGTTTGGCTGAGCAAGCACACTGATCGAACCCTGACGCGCCATGCGCTTCCGCCCCCTTTGGCGGGACCGTACTGGAAGGACGCGACCAAAACGGAGCCGGCTTATCCATCAGGCTTGCCTTCATCGCGTGAACAGCGATGGAATTAATTCTCCTGAAACGCTGTTCATCGCTGCGCCATTGTCATCGTGCCTGGCTCGCTGGACCCGCAACCATCCTGACCAGTCGGCGCTTCCCTTGCATTGATGTATCCGTGAAGCCCACGGTCGCTGTAGTTTGCAGGCCTGATCGCGAGCCAACGAAGAAACTGAGTGTCGGGTTTTTTTACAGATAAATATTGAAAGAATGTACAAAAAAACAATCTAATTTTTAAGTAATTGTTATTAAAAGACTATTTCGCATTAACAAAAGAATGGCATGGATCATGCTTTTGAGCTTACGTGACTTTGTCAGGCTCGGGGAAGTTGGGCAATGTTTGCCTGCCCTTGTTACTCGAAGAATCTTCATAGTGAACAGGAGAAAAATCATGCGTATCAACAAACTCACCCTGGCGCTGGCAATGTGCGGTGCCTTGGGGGCAGGGACGGCCTCCGCCTCCCTTACCTCGTTCCAGACCTTTATCGGCAACGTCGGCTATTCTTCCGACGGCTTCGGCAGCACCACCCAGAGTGGCACAATCTCTGCCAGTGTGCCGACTGGCTCCACCGTGCTGGCGGCTTATCTATATACTTCCGTTTTCTCAAATTCAACCGGTTCTGGTGCCGGCGCCACCCTCAACGGATCCGCTGTCAGCTTCGCCCCCTTCGTGGCCCAGACCCCAAGCTGCTGCGGCCTTGCTTCCGCGCGCGCCGATGTGACCAGCATCGTCAAACCCGTCATCGACGGCGGCGCGGGCGGTTTGTACAACTTCAGCCTCACCGAGGCCAACAGCACCCAGGATGGCGAGGCCCTGGTGGTGGTCTACAGCAACGCGGCCCTGCCCGAGTCCACCTTCGCCATTCTGGACGGCTTCTCCCTCTCTTCCGGCGACAGCACCGCCATCAACTTCGCCGAGGCCCTGAACCCTGCCGCCCCCGGCTTCTTCGCCGAGATGGCCCTGGGCATCGGGTTCAGCTGCTGCGGTCAGGACTCGAACGTGACCGTCAATGGCACCACGATCACCACCGTGGCCGGCAATCATGATGACGGCGCCCAGACGGCAAATGGTTCCTTGATCACGGTGGGCGGCTTCGACGATCCTTACTCGACCCTGCTGCCGACTTATGCTGATGACCACGAGCGCTACAACCTGGTGCCCTATATCACCGCCGGCGATACTGCCATCAACATTCAGACCGTGAACCCCTCTGGTGACGACAACATCTTCCTGGCCATGTTCCATGTCCTTGGCCAGGCTGGCATCAATGAACCCCCTCCGAACGGTGGTGGCGGCGGCAGCGTCCCCGAACCCAGTCTGCTGGGTTTGCTTGGGATCGGGGCCGCAGGCTTGGGCCTGAGCCGTCGCCGTCGCCAGGCCTGACCATTACAAACAACTCTGAATATCTGTAGTATCAAATCCGACCGCATTGCGGTCGGATTTTTTTTGCCTGACCGGATTCAAGTTATCTGGCCGGGCCCTGAAGAGGGATTTTCGACAATGCAAAAACGCGTACTTGTTCTGATGACCGTCGGTGCGAGTCTGTTGACCACCCTGTCCGGACCCGCCAAAGGTGCGCCTCTCCCGTATAAGGGAGAACAAATGATCTCGGGAGGACATACCCAAACCGCCGCAGAGTCGCCTGCTGCTGAAGAATTCCGCAAGGGCATCGCGGCCCTGCTCAACTCCAACTCCAAGGCGGCCGAGCAGGCATTTCAGAACGCGATCTCGATAGACCCCACTCTGGCCGGCCCCCTGCTTGGACTGGCGGACGTGGCAATGAGCCGCAATCAGCCGAAGGAGGCAGAAAAGTGGCTGGCGGCCGCATCCAAGGCCCAGCCCAATTCGGACGCGGTCATGCTGGGTTGGGGACGCTACTATCGCGCCCGCAATGACCATGCCAAGGCTGAGCAGGCATTCAAGCAGGCCATTTCCACCCGGCCCAGCGCCACCGCCTACGTGGAGCTGGGGGATATTTACCTGTCCAAGATGAACAAGCGCCAGGAGGCCCTGAAGGCCTATGGGAAGGCCGTCGCCCTGGCGCCCGAAAGCGCCGCCATGCGCTATTCCTACGCTACTGGGCTGGCGGCCAACGGTCAGGTCGCCCAGGCGGTTAAGGAGTTTGAGCAAGTCGCCCGACTCAGCCCCAAGGATGCCGAACCCTGGCGTGCCATCGGCCGGCTCCACGCCGAGCAGCATCGCTATGCCGAGGCTGCGGCGGCCATGGATCAGGGGCTGAAGCTGCAACCCGATTACGTGCCATTGCTGGCCGACCGGGGCGACGTGGCTGCCACCCAGGGCAAGATGAACGAGGTCATCCGCTATTACAAGGAGGCCGCCCGCCACGCGCCCGGCGCTGCCTCCCTGCAGACCAAACTGGGGCTGGCCTATCAGCTGTCACGTCGCTGGAGCGACGCCGAAACGGCCTACCTCCAGGCCATCAAGGCGGACCCCAAGGCGGCCGACGCATACAACAATCTGGCCTGGCTTGCCCTGAACCAGGGCAAGCGCCTGGACGATGCGCTCAAATGGGCCGACAAGGCGGTCCAGCTGACGCCTGGCAACCCGTCCTATCTGGACACTTTGGGCTGGGTCTACCGAAAACGCGGGGACTTGGCCAAGGCGGCGGAGACACTGCGCAAGGCGTCGTCTATACAGCCGCCCCTGGCCGATGTCCATTACCACCTTGGTGAGGTCTACGCGGCCCAGGGCAAAAACGCGGATGCGATCAGTGCATTGAGGCGTGCTCTGCAAATCAGCCCCACTTTCCCCGAGGCTGAAAATGCCCGCAAACGATTGGAGGCACTGGGCGGATGATAACGCCTTGGCCTTTGGCGGCATCCTGGTCGGCGGCAAGCCAATCGATCAGGCTTGGATGCCAAGCGCCACCGACCGGAGCGGAGCGGCCTGAAGCAAAAAAACGGCGACCAACAGGTCGCCGATTTTATTCCTGCATGCGGTTGAGCCCACATTCGCGCGCGCCAGCTTGAGCGGGATCCTTGCACTGCCTCGTCAAGCCAAGCTTGGTCGCGTCAGCCAACGCGGGTTTTCATGCATTTCCTGGCCAAGAACGGTCTGGACGCCTGAGCGCCCAGGCATCCAACACGCTCAAGGTCGCGTTGGCCGGCCTTTCATCATTTTCCATGTCGTGCCCAAAAAGGAGCCGTGCCCGAGTGGGGTGCGCCATCCTCACGTAAGAGAGGTTTGTCGATAACTTTTACACTTCAACCGCTTTCGAGAGCGCAAAGCAGTCAACAAATGAGCGGACTACGACATAACGCATTGTAATCAATGACAGTTTTCCAACAATTCAGGATGCTGGCATGAATGATCCTCATTGCAGTTCAGACGTGTCCTTCCAACTTCGTGCGGGGCAAATCATGTTCACCATTAAACAATCCGTGAAATCCCTGGGGGCGTTGTCGGTCCTGGCTGCCTCCACCTTTTCCGTCTACGGCCCGGCTTCAGCGGCACCGCTGCCCGCCGGCTGGACCTGTACCGCCAACTGCGGCACCCTGGGTGCGGACGGTGTGGTCACCGCCTCTCCCGAGGGCGGCACCTATGGCTACGTGTCCACCGACGGCGGCGTGTCCGATGACGGAATCAACATAGGATTGGAAACCAACGGCTCGCGTGCGCGCACCTCCCTGTTTTCAGCCAATGCCGGCGACGATCTGCAGTTCTATTTCAACTACGTCACGTCCGACGGCGCGTCGTATGTCGAATACGCTTGGGCGCGTCTGCTCGACAGTACCCTGAGCGAAGTGGCGCTGCTGTTCACCGCCCGCACCACCACCAGCGGCGACACGGTCCCCGGCTTCGGCTTGCCGCCCCTGGCCCCCGGCGTGGTCCTCGATCCCCCCACCACCCCCATCATCCCCGGCGGTCCGGCGTGGTCCCCCTTGGGTGCTGATTCCGGCGAATGCTTTAGCACCGGTTGCGGCTACACGGGATGGATCGGGATGACGTACGAAATCGCCGCTGCAGGCAACTACTACCTGGAGTTCGGCGTGGTGAACTGGCTCGACACCGCATTCGATTCCGGCATGGCCTTCGACGGCATCCTGGTCGGCGGCGTGCCGATCGATGGGTCGGTCCCCGAGCCGGCGTCGCTGGCGCTCCTGGGCATCGGTCTGGCCGGGCTGGGCGCCATGCGCCGTCGCAAGACAGCCTGAGCTTCATCGCAAAAAAAAGCCGACGCAGTGCGTCGGCTTTTTTTACACCTGCATTTCAAGTCAGCGCAGATATCCCTCGTGCTCCAACTTGAGCAGGATCTGCTGCACCGCCTCGTCGATGCCAAGGCTGGTGGTGTCGATGGCCAGTTCCGGGTTTTCGGGGATTTCGTAGGGGTCCGACACGCCGGTGAACTCGGGAATCAGTCCGGCGCGCGCCTTGGCATAGAGACCCTTGCGGTCGCGCGACTCGCAGGTTTCGATCGGGGTGGCGACGTGGAGCTCGACGAAGCCGCCCACGGCTTCGATCATGGCGCGCACGTCGCGCCGCGTCTGGCGGTACGGGGCGATCGGCGCACAGATGGCGATACCGCGATTCTTGGTGATCTCGCTGGCGACGAATCCGATCCGCCGCACGTTGATGTCGCGGTGCGCCTTGGAGAATCCCAGCTCGGATGAAAGATGGCGGCGAACGATGTCGCCGTCGAGCAAGGTCACCGAGCGGCCACCCATTTCCATCAGCCGTGCGGCCAGCGCACGCGCCAGGGTGGATTTGCCGGCGCCGGACAAGCCGGTGAAAAACACGGTGAAACCCTGGCGATCGCGCGGCGGGTTCTGCCGGTGCAACTCGGCCA
>JAJYXG010000084.1:0-3286 GCA_021791095.1 Pseudomonadota bacterium | reverse complement strand
CAGGCGGCCCGCCCTTCATTCCGGTCAACATGATGAAGGTTGCCGCCACCCCGGTGTCCAATACGGTCAACGCGGTAGGCGCGCTGATAGCCGAGGACAGCGTGGTGCTGCGTCCGGAAATCGACGGCCGCATCGAGAAACTGCTTTTCAGGGAAGGCCAGCCGGTGAAAAAGGGCGTGGTGCTGGTGACGCTCGATTCCGCCGAACAGCGCGCGCGCGTGGCCGCCGCCCAAGCCGACGTAAAGCTGGCGGAAAGCCGCTACCGACGCAGCGAGGAGTTGGTCGCGCAGAATTTCATCTCGAAACAGGCGCTCGACGAGGCACGCGCCAACCTCGACATCCTGCGGGCACGCCTGCGCCAGGAACAGGTGGCGCTCGACAAGACCGTGATCCGGGCGCCGTTCGCCGCCGTGGCCGGGCTGCGCCAGGTCAGCCCCGGCGCCTATGTCGGCAAGGGCGACGACTTGGTGCGGCTGGATGCGCTCGGCACCCTGAAGCTGGAGGTACCGGTTCCCGAAACCTATCTGCCCTTGGTGCGCATCGGCCAGCCGATCACGCTGACCATCGATGCCCTGCCGGGACAAAGCTTCAGCGGCACCGTGCACGCCATCGATCCGGTGGTCGATCCGGTCAGCCGCAACATGCGCGTGCGCGCGCGCATCGCCAACTCCACCGGCATTTTGAAGCCCGGCATGTTCGCCCGCGCCACCGCCGACCTCGGCGGCAAGACCCGCGCCATTCTGCTGCCCGAGCAGGTCATCGTGCCGCGTGCGGACGGCAGTTACGTTTTCCTCGCGGTCGCCGGCAAGGCAGAACTGCGCAAGGTCGTGCTGGGCAAGCGCGACCCGGGCCGGGTCGAGATCGTCTCCGGGGTGGCGGCGGGCGACACCGTCATCCTCGACGGCCAGATCAAACTGCGCCCCGGCGTGCCGGTCGTCACGCTCGAGCAGGCGGCACAGAGGATGAAGAACATGCCGGCCGGCAAGCGCTGACCCGAACCCGGCGCAAGGACTGACCCATGATCCTCTCCGACATTTCCATCCGCCGCCCGGTGCTCGCCACCGTGATGAGCCTGCTCATCATCCTGATCGGGCTGATTGCCTTCGACCGCCTGCCGGTGCGCGAATACCCAAACATCGATGCCCCGGTGGTGTCGGTACGCACGGTCTACCCCGGCGCCTCGGCCGAGGTGATGGAAAGCCAGATCACCAAGGCGCTGGAAGATTCGCTGTCGGGCATCGAAGGCATCCGCACCATCAAATCGGTGAGCCGTGAGGAAGTCAGCCAGATCACGGTGGAATTCGTGCAGTCGCGCGATCCCGAGGCCGCCGCCAACGACACCCGCGACCGCGTGGCGCGGGTGCGCGGCGTGCTGCCCAGCGAGGCGGAAGACCCGGTGGTCGCCAAGATCGAGGCCGACGCCCAGGCCATCATCTGGCTGGCGTTTTCCAGCGACCGCCAGTCGCCGCTGGAAATCACCGACTACGCCGATCGCGTGGTGGCCGACCAGTTGAAGACCCTGCCGGGCGTCGCCTCGGTCATCATCGGCGGCGAGCGCCGCTACGCCATGCGGGTGTGGCTCGACCCCGATCGCATGGCCGCGCTGGGGGTGACGGTGCAGGACGTGGAAACCGCGCTCAGGAGCCAGAACATCGAACTGCCCTCCGGCCGCATCGAAAGCCAGACACGCGAATTTTCGGTGCTGGCCGAGACCGACCTCAAAACTCCGGCCGAATTCGAGCGCGTCATCATCCGGGATTCGGGGGGTGTGCTGGTGCGGCTGGCCGACATCGGCCGCGCCGAGGTCGGCGCCGAGGACGAGCGCAACATCGTGCGGGTCAACGGCCGCGCCGCCGTGGGTCTAGGCATCGTCAAGCAGTCCACCGCCAACACGCTGGAAGTCGCCCGCGCGGTGAAGGCCGAACTGCCGCGACTGGAAGCGGCGTTGCCGGAAGGCATGCAACTCAAGGTGGGCTTCGACAGTTCGATCTTCATCGAAAAATCGATCGACGCCGTCTACACCACCATGATCGAGGCGATGGTGCTGGTGGTGGCCGTCATTTTCCTGTTCCTGCGCAACTGGCGCGCCACCCTGATCCCCTTCGTCACCATTCCGGTGTCACTGATCGGTGCCTTCATCTTTCTTTACGCGATGGGCTTCACCATCAACGTGCTGACCCTGCTGGGCCTGGTTCTGGCGATCGGCCTGGTGGTCGACGACGCCATCGTCATGCTGGAAAACATCTACCGCCACATCGAGGAAGGCATGCCGCCGTTCGACGCCGCGATCAAGGGCGCCAAGGAAATCGGCTTCGCGGTGATGGCGATGACCCTCACCCTGGTCGCGGTGTTCGCCCCGCTCGCCTTTGCCGAGGGCAACACCGGCAAGCTCTTCACCGAATTCGCCATGACGGTGGCGGCGGCGGTGCTGGTGTCCGGCTTTGTCGCGTTGACGCTGACGCCGATGATGGCGAGCAAGATGCTGCGCCATGAAACCAGTCATAACGCCATGTTCAATTTCGGCGAGCGCGTGCTGACCGGGCTGAACCGGGGCTATACCCGCGGCCTGACACGGGTGGTCCGGCACCCGCTGATCGTCGCGCTGGTCTTCGTGCTGGTTGCGGTCGCCGCGTTCGGCCTCCTGAAATCGCTGAAATCGGAACTGGCGCCGACCGAGGACCGCGGCTTTTTCATCGGTTTCATGCTGGCACCCGAAGGCTCCACCCTGCAGTACACCGACGGCTACGCGCGCCAGCTCGAGGGCATTTATCAGAGCGTGCCGGAGGTGAACACCGCTTTCGTCGTGGTGGCGCCGGGGCTGGAGCGCCCCAACCCGGTCAACTCCTCGCTGTCGTTCGTGATGCTGAAGCCGTGGGAGGAACGCACCCGCAGCCAGCAGGACATCACCGCCAGCCTCGGCCCACGCATGTTCATGGGCATGCCGGGCGTGCTCGCCTTCCCGATCAACCCGCCCTCGCTCGGCCAGAGCTTCCGCAACCCGCCGCTGCAGTTCGTGGTGCAGGCGCCGAGTTACGCCGAACTGGACACGGTGGTGGAGGCACTGATGGCGAAGGTGCGCGAGTATCCGGGCCTCATCAACGCCGATACCGACCTCAAGCTCAACAAGCCGCAGCTCAAGGTCGACATCAACCGCGACAAGGCGGCGCAGATGGGGGTCGGCGTCGACACCATCGGGCGCACCCTGGAAACCCTGCTCGGCGGGCGCGAGGTCACCCGCTTCAAGCAGGAAGGCGAGCAGTATAACGTCGTCGTCCAGCTCGACCAG
>JAJYXG010000005.1:0-3330 GCA_021791095.1 Pseudomonadota bacterium | reverse complement strand
TGGAATTTCAGCCGGAATGGTCATTCCGTGCCCGGAAGCCCCCGGTTTTTCCGGCATGGACTGAAAATAAATCCTTTATTAATCAATATTAATGCCCGCATCTACAACTAAAGTTGTATAGCCAAATTTTGCGCGCCTTCGTAGGATGACCCTGCTTGTTGTTTCTAGCGGCAAGCTGGAAGTTCTCCGCAACGAGGGGCGTGTCTCCTCCGTTCTGCCGGGTTCGCAAGAACCCGGCATTTTTTTGCCTGCGCTCGGTATCATCGCGGACATGAAAAACGATATCCCCGACCTCACCGAAACCGAACTGGCGAGTGAAACCGTCTTCAAGGGACGGCTGATGCACGTCAAATGCGACCGCGTGCGCCTGCCCGATGGACGCGAATCGACGCGCGAATACATCGTCCATCCCGGCGCTGTCGTCGTCATCCCGGTGTTCGACAACGGCGACCTGCTGCTGGAACGCCAGCACCGCTATCCGCTGCACCGCGACTTCATCGAACTGCCGGCCGGCAAGATCGACCCCGGCGAGGACGACCTCGCCTGCGCCAGGCGTGAACTGGAGGAGGAAACCGGCTACTCTGCCGCCGAGTGGCGCGAAGTCACCACCATCTATCCCTGCATCGGCTATTCGGACGAGCGGCTTGCGTTCTATCTGGCGAAGGGACTCAAGGAAGGCAACCACGGCCGCGACCACGACGAGTTCCTCGAGATTCTCAGGGTGCCGTTCGGCGAGGCGATGGACTGGCTGCGCAGCGGAAAAATCTGCGAGACCAAGACCGTCATCGGGCTGTTCTGGCTGGAGAAGATGTTGCAGCAGGGCTGGTAAGCCCCGCCTACGCGGCTCAATCCGGCTGATACGCCAGATTCGGCGCCAGCCAGCGCTCGGCTTCCGCCAGCGTCCAGCCCTTGCGGCGGGCGTAGTCCTCGACCTGGTCGCGCTCGATCTTCGCCACCGCGAAATACTGGCTGTCGGGGTGCGACAGGTAGAAGCCCGACACCGCGGCGCCCGGCCACATGGCGAAGTTCTCGGTCAGCTTCACCCCGATTTGCGCCGTGGCGTCGAGCACCGAGAACAGCGGCGCTTTTTCGCTGTGTTCGGGGCAGGCGGGGTAGCCCGGCGCGGGGCGGATGCCCTGGTATTTCTCCGCGATCAGGTCGTCATTGGTGAGCGCTTCCTCGCTTGCATAGCCCCAGTATTCCTTGCGCACGCGCAGATGCAGGTGCTCGGCGAAGGCCTCGGCGAGGCGGTCGCACAGCGACTTGAAGAGGATCGCCGAGTAGTCGTCGTGCGCAGCCTCGAACGCCTTGGCGCGCTCGTCCTCGCCGATGCCGGCGGTGACGACGAAGGCGCCCAGATAGTCCTTCAAGCCGCTGGCCTTGGGCGCGACGAAGTCGGCGACGCACAGGTTGGCGCGGCCTTCGGGTTTTTTCATCTGCTGGCGCAGGTTGTGCCAGGTCATCAATATCTTCTTGCGCGATTCGTCGGTGTAGACCTCGATATCGTCGTCGTTCACCGTGTTGGCGGGAAACAGACCGAACACCGCGCGCGCTTCCACCCAGTTCTCCGCGATCATCTTCTGCAGCATGACCTGGGCATCGTGGTAGAGCTTGGTCGCCTCGGCGCCGACCACTTCATCGTCGAGGATCTTCGGAAACTTGCCGTGCAGTTCCCACGACGCGAAGAACGGCGTCCAGTCGATGACCTCCACCAGCTTCGACAGGTCGTAGGCCTTTAGCACGTGGACGCCGGGCTGCTTCGGCACCGGCGGCGTGTAGCTCGCCCAGTCGATCTTGAACTTGTTGGCGCGTGCTTCGGCCAGCTTCAGCCGCACGGTGTCGGATTTGTGCTTGAGGTGGCGTTCGCGCGTGATGGCATAGCCCGCCTTGATTTCGGCGGCGAAGGCTTCGCGCAGCTCGTTTGACAGCAGCTGGGTGCAGACGCCGACTGCGCGCGAGGCGTCCTTCACGTACACCACCGGGTGCTCGTAGTTCGGCTCGATCTTCACCGCGGTGTGCGCCATCGAAGTGGTGGCGCCGCCGATCAGCAGCGGAATGGCGAAGCCCTGGCGCTGCATTTCCTTCGCCACATGCGCCATTTCCTCCAGCGAAGGCGTGATGAGACCCGACAGGCCGATGATGTCGGCCTTGTGCTCGCGCGCGGCGTCGAGAATCTTCTGCGCCGGCACCATGACTCCTAAATCGACGATGTCGTAGCCGTTGCAGCCGAGCACCACGCCGACGATGTTCTTGCCGATGTCGTGGACGTCGCCCTTGACCGTGGCCATGATGATCTTGCCTGCGCTTTGCGCGTCTCCGGCCTGCTTGTCGGCTTCGATGAAGGGGAGCAGATGCGCCACCGCCTGCTTCATCACGCGGGCGGATTTCACCACCTGCGGCAGGAACATCTTGCCGGCGCCGAACAGGTCGCCGACCACGTTCATCCCGGCCATCAGCGGGCCTTCGATCACGTGCAGCGGACGTTCGCATTCGAGCCGCGCGGCTTCGGTGTCCTCGACGATGTACTGGGTGATGCCCTGCACCAGCGCGTGGGAAAGCCGCTCGTTCACCGGCAGACTGCGCCAGGCCAGGTCCTCGACCTTTTCCTTGGCGCCGCCTTTCACGTTCTCGGCAAAGGCCACCAGACGTTCGGTCGCATCCTCGCGCCGGTTCAGCAGCACGTCCTCGACGCGTTCCTTCAGTTCCGGGTCGAGATTGGCGTACACGCCGAGCTGGCCGGCGTTGACGATGCCCATGTCCATCCCGGCCTGGATCGCGTGGTAGAGGAAGGCGGTGTGGATCGCCTCGCGCACCGCGTCGTTGCCGCGGAAGGAGAAACTCACGTTCGACACGCCGCCCGAGATGTGGGCGTGCGGCAGGTGCTGGCGGATCCAGCGGGTGGCTTCGATGAAGTCCACCGCGTAGTTGGCGTGCTCCTCGATGCCGGTGGCGACCGCGAAGATGTTGGGGTCGAAGATGATGTCCTCGGCCGGGAAGCCGACCGTCTCGGTCAAGAGCTTGTAGGCGCGCGCGCAGATTTCGGTCTTGCGCGCGTAGGTGTCGGCCTGGCCCGTCTCGTCGAAGGCCATCACGATCACCGCCGCGCCGTAGCGCAGGCACAGCTTCGCGCGCTCGATGAACTCGGCCTCGCCTTCCTTCATCGAGATCGAGTTGACGATGCCCTTGCCCTGGATGCACTTCAGGCCGGCCTCGATCACGCTCCACTTCGACGAGTCGATCATGATCGGCACCCGCGCGATGTCGGGCTCGGAGGCGATCAGGTGAAGAAAACGCACCATAGCCGCCTCGGCGTCGAGCATGCCTTCGTCC
>JAJYXG010000013.1:0-78103 GCA_021791095.1 Pseudomonadota bacterium | reverse complement strand
GTGAACATGTGGTGCGCCCAGACGATGAAGGACAGGATGGCGATGGACGCCGTCGCGTACACCATCGAGGCATAGCCGAACAAGGGCTTGCGCGCGAAGGTCGGGATCACCTGCGAAACGATGCCGAAGGCCGGCAGGATCAGGATGTACACCTCGGGGTGGGCGAAGAACCAGAAGATGTGCTGGAACATCACCGGGTCACCGCCGCCGGCCGCGTTGAAGAAATGCGTGCCGAAGTTGCGGTCGGTCAAGAGCATGGTCACTGCGCCCGCCAGCACCGGCATGGTGGCGATCAGCAGGTAGGCGGTGATCAGCCAGGTCCAGCAGAACAGCGGCATCTTCATCAGCGTGAGGCCGGGGGCGCGCATGTTGAGGATGGTGGTGATGATGTTGATCGAGCCCATGATCGACGACAGGCCCATGATGTGCACCGCCAGGATCGTCAGGTCGTAGGAGATGCCGCCCTGGATGAACAGCGGCGGATACATGGTCCAGCCACCCGCGACCGCGCCGCCAGGCAGCCAGAACGACGTCATCAGCATGAGTCCCGCCACCGGAAGCAGCCAGAATGCCCAGTTATTCATGCGCGGGAAGGCCATGTCGGGGGCGCCCAGCATCAGCGGCACCTGCCAGTTCGCGAAGCCCGAGAAGGCGGGCATGATGACCCCGAAAATCATGAGCAGACCATGCATCGTGGTGAGCTGGTTGAAGAAATCGGGGTTGGTCAGTTGCAGGCCGGGCTGGAACAGCTCGGCGCGAATCAGCAGCGCCATGGTTCCCGCCACGAACAGCATGATGAGGGCGAACCACAGGTACAAGGATCCAATGTCCTTGTGGTTGGTGGTGGTCAGCCAGCGCATGATCCCGGTCGGGTGACCGTGGCCGTGATCGTCGTGGGCGTGTGCAGCATCAGACATCGTGTGCTCTCCTCTTGATATTGTTTACTGCGCAGCGGGTGCGGCAGCTTCGCTGGCGGCACCACCTCGTGCGGCGGCAATCTCGGCAGGCTGCGCCAGGTCACCCATCTTGTTGCCCAGGGCGTTGCGCTGATAGGTCACGACGGCGGCGATGTCGGCGGCGGACAGCTGGCCGGCGAAAGCCGCCATTGCCGTGCCCGGCTTGCCGTTCATCACGATCGCGATGTGGCCTGCAATCGGTCCGGTGGCGACGGCAGAACCGCTGATTGCCGGAAACACGCCAGGCAAGCCCTTGCCGTCGGCCTGATGGCAGGCCGCACAGTTGCCCTGGTAGACCTGCTCGCCGCGCGCGACCAGATCAGCCATGTCGAAGGTCTTGCTGTTGTCGGCAGCGGCGATGGCAGCGGTTCCCTTCTTCTTCGCCACCCACGCCTTGTAGTCTTCTTCCGAGACAACTTCGACCACGATCGGCATGAAGCCATGATCCTTGCCGCACAGCTCGACGCACTGGCCGCGATAGGTTCCGATCTTGTCGGCCTTGAACCAGCTGTCGCGGATGAAGCCGGGAATCGCATCCTGCTTGGCGCTCAGTGCAGGCACCCACCAGGCGTGCAGCACGTCGTTGGCGGTGACCAGCAGGCGCACGCGCTTGCCGACCGGCACCACCATCGGCTCATCGACCTCCAGCAGGTAATGTTCGCCCTTTTCGGCTGCGCCCTGGATTTGTTCGCGCGGTGTGGCGAGGGTACTGTAGAAGCTGATGTCGTCGTTGAGGTAGTCGTAACCCCACTTCCACTGGTAGCCGGTGATCTTGATGGTCAAGTCCGGATTGGACGTGTCCTTCATGTCGATCACCACCTTGGCGGCAGGATAGGCCATGCCCACCAGGATCACGAACGGAATCACCGTCCAGATCACTTCGACCGTGGTGTTTTCGTGGAAATGTGCCGCCTTGTGGCCCACCGACTTGCGGTGCTTCAGCAGCGAATAGAACATCGCACCGAACACCACCACGAAAATCCCCAGACACACCAGCATGATGAGGTTGTGCAGCTGGAATACATCCTGCGCAACCTGGCTTGCCGGTATTTGCAGGTTGTATGCGTAATCCGCCAATACCGGCTGACTGAACGCCAGCACTGCTCCCATCATTCCTACACGTTGCCACTTGCCTTTCATCGCGTCCCCCGTCCTCTCGTCCCCATTATTGGTGTCGTTGCGGCGTGTGTTGCGCTTGCTCATGCAACCTGCTTCGCTTCGTTATCCTTGCAACCGGCTGCGTAACGAGGCGGCCAGCTTCAACCGTGCCTCGTCACTCAGATACTGCCCAACTTCCGTTGCGCGGCCATGCGAACACAGGCTGAGTCGGCAATTTCTGCCTGGCGTCCTGCAGTTGCATACCACGCGAGCCCACTGGCGATTCATTTCCCGACGCTCCCCGCGGTTACCGCAATGCCATTCCAGCACCACCACGTCGCCTTCAATCACGAGGGATTCGTAATCACCCTCGCGGCTGCGCAAGACCCTGAACGCCCAGCCCAGCAAGCCGATCTCCAGTCCGGCAAACGGCAGGATCAGCCAGTAACCCAACCAGGCAAACCCACTTGCCGTTGCAAAACACAGCACCGCAAGGCTCCAGAACACGAGCCGTTCCTGGGGGCGGGTCAGCGAAAGGTTGGGGCGGGATTGGAATACAAACGCGCCGGCCGACTCACCCGCACAGACTTCCGTCTTCTCCTGTTCCATAACTGGAATCGTGGAAACCACATGCGGCAATATGTCGCGGACAGTAACACGGCGCCGCTGCCCCGAACAAGCAGTACGATCGTATTAAGTTATTGATTTAATTATTAAATATCGTTATTACAGACTATTCTAAGATACTAATTCATCAGGCAGCGTCAGCCATTGCGGCGCACTCCCCGAAGAAAACGCCGCAGGCTGAAAGGCCTGAACGCCCAGACACGGACCGGGCAGCCGCGCGTGCAGCGCAGCAAGATTTTCAGCCTGGCAGGCCATCGCCGGATCGACGTGATTTGCCACCCAGCCGGCCCACGGCACCTGTCGGCGTGCTATCGATTCCGCCGTCAGCAGCGCATGGTTGAGGCAGCCCAGACGCATGCCCACCACCAGCAGGACGGGCAGGCCCAGGCGTTGCGCCAGATCCGACATGTCGTCGCGTTCGTTCAAGGGAACACGCCAGCCGCCCGCTCCTTCGACCACCACCACATCGGCCGCTGCAGCAAGCCGCGAATACGCTGCGGCAATGACGTCCAGTTCGATCCGCACGCCCGCCCGCTGCGCGGCGATATGCGGCGCGATCGGCTCGGCAAAGGCGTAGGGATTCACATCGCGCAGATCGGCCTCGATGTTGGTGGCACGCAACAGCGCCACCACATCCTCGTTCAACCCGCCCGGGGCATACGACTCCACACGCGCTTCAGCGCGTAGTGGATCGGAGTCCCCTTGTGGGGCATACGACTCCACACGCGCTTCAGCGCGTAGTGGATCGGAGTCCCCTTGCGGGGCATGTCCGGCCGACACCGGCTTCATCGCTGCAACGCGCAAGCCTTGGGCACGCAGTGCGTGAATCAGCGCCACCGCCACCCGGGTCTTGCCGACGCCGGTGTCGGTTCCTGTGACGAACAGCCCGCGTGCCTTCATGACAAGCCCAGCTTGCGGCGGCGCTCGCCGATGTTGAACTGGATCACCTGCCGACCGTCTTCGCGCTGCGTCTTGTCTCCCGCCCAGGCGTGGCCGTAGATGACTTCGAAGGTGGCCGGCAGGCGCCCTTCGACTCGATTCGTTTCATACGCCTGTTCCAGCCGGGTCCACGCCGTCTTGCCGAGCAGGCCGCGCCGGCGGGTCGCAGCCGCGTTGTGCGCACCGATGCCCTTGAGATCGCGCATCAGGGTCTTGAGGTCGGCATAGGTCAGCGTCAGCATTTCCATTTCCATTACCGGGCTGGCGAAGCCGGCGTGAATCAGCATGTCGCCGATGTCGTGCAGATCGATGAAGCGGTTCACATGCGGCGCATCGTCGACGGACGAAAAGGCCGCGCGCAGTTCCTTCAGGGTGTCGGGACCGAAAGTCGCGAACATCAGCAGACCGCCCGGTGCCAGCACCCGATGAAACCCCCTGAGGGTGGTCTCCAGATCGTGCGCCCATTGCAGGGCCAGGCTGGACCAGACCAGGTTCATGCTGTTGGACGCGAGCGGCAGTCGCTCCATGTCTGCGCACATCAGGTGGGCGAGGGGTGAAGGCTTCGGCGCGAGACGCTGCAAGGCGCGCTGCGCCCAACCTGGTTGAGGCAGGCGTGCACGCGCCGCTGCCAGCATGGCGGGTGCGATGTCGAGCGCGCACAGTTCGGATTCCGTATAGCGCGAACGCAGATGCGCCAAGCCGTAGCCGGTGCCGGTGCCGACATCGAGCACGCGGCCTGGCTGCAGTGCAGTGAAGTCGAGGCGTTCGAGCAGACGATCGCACACCTCGCGCTGCAGTACCGCGTGCGCGTCGTAGCTGGCCGCAGCGTGGTCGAAGGCACGCCGCACTTCGGCGAAATCGAGTTCGTTTTCAGCCATGGACAAAGCGTCCGATCGCTGCGGCTACGTCCAGCCCATGCGACAGATGCGGAGCATGCGCGGCACGGGCAAACTCGATGTAATGCGCGGCGGACAAGGTTTCCGCCAGCCAGGCGCCCGCCGATGGCGGCGTCAGCGTGTCGAGCGCACCATGCAGAACCAGAGTCGGTTGCATCAACCGCGGCAGTTCGGCACGCAGGTCGGTGTCATGCAGGATCGTCAGCCCGCTCGACAAGGCTTCCGCCTGTGCCTGCGGCGCAGCCAGCAGCGTCTGCCGCAATTGCTGCAGCAGGGGTTTCTGCCCCGGCATGCCGCGCGTCTGCAGGCTGAGAAAACGCAGCAGCGTGGCCTGCGGATCGGCCAGCAGCGCCGCGCCGAAATCCTGCAGGTCGGCTGGCGCCATGCCGCGCGCCCAGTCTGCTGTGGATACGAATTTCGGCGTCGACGCCAGCAGCACCAGGCGCGCGATCTTGTGCGGATGGTCGAGCGCTGCGCGCATCGCCACCTGGCCGCCGAGCGACCAGCCGAGCAGCGTGGCGTTATCCGGAAGCTGCTGCGCGAGATCGTCCGCCCAGCTTTGCAGGGTGTTTTCAGCAAGAGCCTCGCGCCCGCCGTGGCCGGGCAAGTCGAGCGCGCGAACCTCGAAATCGGCTTCCAGCAATTCAACCAGCGCGTCGAACACGCGGGCGTTCATGCCCCAGCCGTGCACCAGCGCAAGGACGGATTTAGGCGACGGCATGCAGGGCCTCGATCAGTTGCGCGACATCGTCGGTGCTGTGCGCGGCCGACAGGGTGATGCGCAGACGCGCCGTGTCGGCGGGCACCGTCGGCGTGCGGATCGCCGGCACCAGCAAGCCGCGCTGCAGCAGAGCCTGCGACAGCCGCACCGCATCGGCATTGGCGCCGATCACCAGCGGCTGGATCGGCGTATCGGACGGCATCAGCGCACCCAGTTTCAGCTCAACCAGGCCTTCACGCAGGTGCGCAATATGGCCGCGCAGCCGTTCGCGCCGCGCATCGCCCGCCTCGATCTGGCGCAGGCTTTCCAGCAGGCACGCGGCCAGCAATGGCGGCGAGGCCGTGGTGTAGATGTAGGGACGTGCCTTCTGGATCAGCCAGTCGATCACGCTGGCATGCGCCGCCACCGCCGCACCCGCAACCCCGGCCGCCTTGCCGAGGGTGGCGAGATAGATCACGCGGTCGCTCGCCCGGGCGCGATCGGTCATGCCGCCGCGGCCGTCGCCCAGCACACCGAAGCCATGCGCGTCGTCGAGATACAGCCAGGCGTCGTAGCGCTCGGCCAGATCGAGCAGCGCGTCGACCGGCGCGATGTCGCCGTCCATGCTGAACACCAGGTCCGACACGATCAGCTTGTCCTGCGCCGTGCTGGCCGCCAGCTGGCCCTCGAGCTGCGCCAGGTCGTTGTGGCGGTAGCGGGTGAAGCTCGCGCCGGACAGCTGTGCGGCGTCGACCAGCGAGGCGTGGTTGAGCTTGTCGGCGAACACTTCGCCTTTCTTCGTCAGCAGCGCGGTCAGCACCCCGAGATTGGCCAGGTAACCGGTGGAAAACAGCAGCGCCGCCGGCTTGCCGACGAAGTGCGCGAACGCCGCCTCAAAGTCGTGATGGAAACGGTGGTGGCCGGTGATGAGATGCGCCGCACCCGCGCCGACGCCGCATGCATCGAGCGCGGCGTGCGCGGCGGCCACCAGCGCCGGGTCGGCGGCAAGCCCGAGGTAGTCGTTGCTGCAGAAGGAAATGACGCGCTGGCCGTCGATCGTGACGTGGGCGCCCTGTGCACCGTCGATCAGCCGGCGGTGCCGTTCGAGATGATCGGCCTTCAGCGCCGCCAGCCCTTGCTGCAGGCGGGTCAGCGCAGGAAAACTCACAACGCGGTCAGGCCCAGGCTGTCGAACAGGCGCTGGTCGCGCTCCCACTCCGGGTTGCCGGTGGTGAGCAGCTTTTCGCCGTAGAAAATCGAGTTGGCGCCGGCGAGGAAGCACAGCGCCTGCACCGCGTCGCTCATCTGCTGGCGGCCGGCCGACAGCCGCACGAAGCTCTGCGGCATGCAGATGCGGGCGACCGCAATGGTGCGCACGAATTCCAGCGGGTCGAGCGCCTCGGTGCCGGCGAGCGGCGTGCCCTCGACCTGCACCAGCAGGTTGATCGGCACCGATTCCGGCTGCGGGTCGAGACTCGCCAGCTGCGCGATCAGGCCGGCGCGCTGGGTGCGCGATTCGCCCATGCCGACGATGCCGCCGCAGCACACGTGCAGGTCGGCGTGGCGGACTCTTTCAAGCGTGTCGAGGCGGTCCTGGTACTCGCGCGTGGTGATGATGTCGCCGTAGAACTCGGGCGCGGTGTCGAGGTTGTGATTGTAGTAGTCGAGTCCGGCCTCTTTCAGCTGCTCGGCCTGGCCGTCCTTCAGCATGCCCAGCGTGGCGCAGGTCTCCAGACCCAGGGCCTTCACTTCACGCACCATGTCGAGCACCGGTTCGAGGTCGCGCTGCTTTGGCCCGCGCCACGCCGCCCCCATGCAGAAGCGCGAGGCGCCGGCGGCCTTGGCGGCCTTGGCCGCTTTCAGCACGTCGTCGAGATCGAGCAAGCCCTGGCTCTCCACCCCGGCGTCGTAGCGCGCCGACTGCGGGCAGTAGCCGCAGTCCTCGGAACAGCCGCCGGTCTTGATCGACAGCAGGGTCGAGAGCTGCACCTTGTTGGGGTCGAAATGCGCGCGATGCACGGTCTGCGCCTGGAACATCAGGTCGGCGAACGGCAGCGCGAACAGCGCGTCGATGTCGGCCACCGAACGGCGCACAATGGGTTGAGTCATGTCATTCATGTATTGCCACCTCGATGGTCATGTCCTGCCACGGTTCGCGCGCGGCCTTGTAAATATCAAACAGCGCCCACGGCACGATGATCAACACCGCCAGCCCCAGCACCAGCATCAGCCCCTGCCAGCCGCCGAGCAGGCCGTAGATCGCCGGACCGATCACCATCAGGCTGCCCATCACGCCGTAAAAGCGGTAGCCTGCCCACTTGTTGTAATGTGCGGCACGCGTATTGGGATGGTGGGCGATGCTGGCATAGACGAAAATCGATGCGCCCAGCCAGATCATCACGGGCGGCAAGGACAGCACGAAGGGCAGAAATCCGATCTTGTGGCTGGCCAGCAGCTTGCCCAGCAGCAGGGCGGTCAACGAAAGCATCAACGCCACCACGGTCAGGATGTTGAACAGCTGGGCGGCGAAGCGGGAGGATGAGGCGGAAATGACGCGTTTGGCTTTCATGGACCGGATTTTCGGGGGCGACGACCCCGCTGTCAAATTCAGACGGTCGCCAAATTGAACATCAGATCATTTTTTAGTCGGATTTTCCCGCCCACCTGCCTGCTCTGCGGTGCGCATGCTGCGTCACATGCGCTATGCAGCGCCTGTGCGGACGGCCTGCCCTGGCACCGCCAGCCGCAGTGCCCGCAGTGCGCCATTCCCACGCCCGACGGCCAACGATGCGGCGCCTGCCTCAAACATCCGCCGGCATTCGACCGCACCCATGCCGCGCTGGCCTATGCGTTTCCGCTCGACCAGATGATTCCGCGCCTGAAGTATCACGGCCAGCTCGCCATTGCACCGGTGCTGGGCGAGTGCCTGGCCGAGGCCGTGGCCGCCGCGCCCCGCCCCGACCGCCTGATGGCCATGCCGCTGCATGCGTCCCGCATCCGCGAGCGCGGCTTCAATCACGCCAGCGAGATCGCACGGACGGTGGCAAGCCAGCTCGGTCTGCCGCTCGACCTCGACAGTTGCCGGCGCATCCGCGACACCCCGCCGCAAATGGGGCTGAAGCACGATGCGCGGCGCCGCAATGTCCGCGGCGCATTCACGAGTTCGGGCGAAATTCAGGGGCAGCGCATCGCGCTCGTCGACGACGTGATGACGACCGGCACCAGCCTCGATGAACTGGCCGCGACGCTGAAGCAGGCCGGTGCATGCGAGGTGGATTGCTGGGTGGTGGCGCGCACGCTGCCGCCGGGCAGCTGAATCAGCCGAGGATCGGGTGCAGCGCGCCGAGCGCAGAAGCCGCCAACCCGAGCGCAAGATTGGTCGCCATTACCGGACGGATGCGCGTCATCGCCTGCGCGGCGGCAGGCGTGTCGGACGCCGCCACGGCCCGCTTGAGCGATGCGAACAGGACAAAGTACAGATAGGCGAACAACAGGCTCATCGTCCAGCCGATCGCGGCCATCGCCAGCAGGCTGCTGCGCGCCGGCGCCAGTCCCATCAGCGCATGTCCGCTGACGAGCAGCACGGCGATGAAACCCCACACCCAGGGAAAGAAGCGGCCAAAGGTCGCCGCCCACAGGCTCAGGCGCAGCGGCGCGTCGAGCAGCATGCTCGCCGGCCGCAGCGCCATATAGGCGAAGAAAACCCCGCCCACCCAGGCCACCGCAGCAAGCAGATGCAGGACAAGCAGGCCGGACGCAAACTCCGCCATCAGGCGGCCTCGGCGTAAGCCGAACTGGCCCTCTGCGGGAAACCTTCCTCGATCGGCAGCGACGGATCGCGCGACCACTCGTTCCACGAACCGAAATAGATCTTCACGTTCTTGATGCCGGCTTCCTTGAGGATGAGGAAGGTGTTGGAGGCGCGCGCACCCTTGAAGCAGTAGACGATCACCGGCGTCTCCGGCGTGATCCCGACGGTCAGGCACTCGGCCAGCACCTCGTTCTTCGCCTTGAATACCGGGCCGTCGGCGCCCGGCTTCATCAGGCGGTACCACTCGATCCAGCGCGCGCTGGGGATACGTCCCTTGCGCGGGCAGAAGTCCGGACCGTAGGGCGAAGAGCTCACGCCGATCCATTCGTCGACGTCGCGCACGTCGAGCAGCGCCGCGCTGCCGGACTTCACCGCCGCGAGCATCGCGTCCTTGTCCACCATCACGTCGGCCGCGGTATGCGTCGGAAAGGTCGCCGGGGCCGGCGCCACCGCTTCGGTGCTGGTCGGCAGGCCCGCCGCCAGCCAGGCCTGATAGCCGCCGTGCAGCACCTTGATCTTCGGGTAGCCGAGATAGCTGAGAATGAAATAGCCGCGGCACGACTGGCCGAAGCCGGTGTTCATGGCGTCCTCGTACAGCACTGCGGTCTCCTTGCCCGACAGGCCTGCCGCGCCGAACGCCTCGGCGAATTTTTCCTTCAGGCCTTCCAGCCCGTCCGCATCAGAGGTCGCCAGGTAGGTGAAGATCTCGCGCAGGTTCACCGCGCCGGGCAGGTGTCCCTTGGCGTACACGCCCGAGTCGCGGGTATCGATCACGACCATGGGCTCGCTTGCCATCGCGGTTTGAAGGTCGGCGGGTTCGATCAGTACGCTCATCCATTTCTCCTGGGCTGGAATGCAGATGAGTGTGCTTCTGCAGCAAGCGTGCCAGCGATCGAAAACGCCCAATCACAAGGCCTGGCATGGGGTGCGCAAATCCACCCCCGCTGCGCCTGCTACGGATCGTCCACAAAATGCTTACACAATGTAGCGCCGCGCTCTGGGCTGGGCGGACGACGCCTCAGCCGTAGATTTCTTCCACCGCAAAAATCCGTCGGTGCTCGCGCATGGCGTAGCGGTCGGTCATGCCGGCGATGTAGTCGGCCACCGCGCGGGCGCCTTCCAGCGATTCGCGCTCCTGATGCTCGGGCGGCAGCAGGCGGGCATCGCCGGTGAACGCGGTGTAGAGATCGCTGATGATGCGGCCGGCCTTGGCGCTCATGCGCGCCACCTTGTAATGGCGGTACAGGTGGCGGTGCAGAAAACGCTTCAGCTCGCGGTGCTCGTCCAGCAGCGCCGGGCTGAAGGCCGCCAGGGGCGGCGCGTTACGCACTTCAGCGATGGTTTGCACGCCGCTGTTTTCGATATTGATCCGCGTGGTGTTGACCAGATCGAGGATCAGCGTGTTGATGATGCGGCGCACGGTTTCGGTCACCACGCGGCGGCCGCTCAGTGCCGGATACAGGCTGCGCACCTCGCCCAGATGGCGCGCGAACAGCTGCACCTCCATCAGCTGTTCCAGCGTGATGAGCCCCGAGCGCAGGCCGTCGTCGACGTCGTGGTTGTTGTAGGCGATCTCGTCGGCCAGGTTGGCGATCTGCGCCTCCAGTGAAGGCTGCTGCCCGTTGAGAAAACGCTCGCCGACGTCACCGAGTTTCTCGGCATTGATGAGCGAGCAGTGCTTGAGGATGCCCTCGCGCGCCTCGAAGGTGAGATTCAGCCCCTCGAATTCGGCATAGCGCTCCTCCAGCAGGTCGACCACGCGCAGCGACTGCAGGTTGTGCTCGAAGCCGCCGTGCTCGCGCATGCAGGCGTTGAGCGCATCCTGCCCGGCATGGCCGAATGGCGTGTGGCCGAGATCGTGCGCCAGCGCCACCGCCTCGACCAGGTCCTCGTTCAGGTTCAGCAGGCGCGCGATGGTGCGGCCGATCTGCGCCACCTCGATGCTGTGGGTGAGCCGGGTGCGGAACAGGTCGCCCTCGTGATTGACGAACACCTGGGTCTTGTATTCCAGCCGGCGGAACGCGGTGGAATGGATGATGCGGTCGCGGTCGCGCTGGAATTCGGAGCGCGGCGCGGCGGGTGGCTCCGGATGCCGGCGTCCGCAGGATTGACTGGAATGCGCTGCGTAGGTGGCGAACGACGGTTCCATCAATAATTCCTCAGTGTGGCGCGGTCAGCACGCCGGTCAGCACATCGGCCGGCACGTCGCCGGTGATCACCGCCTCGCCCAGCTTTTTCAGCAGCACGAAGCGCATTTTTCCGCCCTCGACCTTCTTGTCGTGGCCCATGTATTCCAGATACGTATCGACGTCCAGATCCGGCGCCACGTCCGGCAGCCCGGCGGCGCGGATCAGCGCGCGGGTGCGCTCGACGTCCGCCCCGGAAAGCCAGCCCATGCGCTGCGAGGTCTGCGCCGCCATCACCATGCCCGCCGCCACCGCCTCGCCGTGCAGCCAGGTGCCGTAGCCCATGCCGGTCTCGATCGCGTGGCCGAAGGTGTGGCCGAGATTGAGGATGGCGCGGATGCCGCCTTCGCGCTCGTCCTGCCCCACCACCTGCGCCTTGATTTCACACGAGCGGTGAATCGCATGGGCAATCGCCGCAGGGTCGAGCGCGCGCAGCTTGTCCATGCTGGCTTCCAGCCAGGCGAGAAAGCCGGCGTCCCAGATCAGGCCGTACTTGATCACCTCGGCCAGCCCCGCCGACAGCTCGCGCGGCGGCAAGGTCTTCAGCGTGTCGGTGTCGGCCAGCACCACCTTCGGCTGGTAGAACGCACCGATCATGTTCTTGCCGAGCGGATGGTTGATCCCGGTCTTGCCGCCTACCGACGAGTCGACCTGCGACAACAGCGTGGTGGGAATCTGGACGAAGGGCACGCCGCGCTGGTAGCACGCGGCGGCGAAGCCGGTCATGTCGCCGATCACCCCGCCGCCCAGCGCAATCAGCGTGGTTTTGCGCTCGGCGCGGTCGGTCAGGAGCGCGTCGAAAATCAGGTTCAGCGTTTCCCAGGTCTTGTAGGCCTCGCCGTCCGGCAGCACCACCTGCGCCACGGTCACCCCGGCTGCTTCCAGCGTCGCCGTCAGCTGCGCCAGATACAGCGGCGCCACCGTGGTATTGGTCACCACCATCACCCGCTTCTGCGCCAGATGCGGCAGGATCAGCCCGGCCTGGCTCAAGAGGCCGGCGCCGATGTGGATGGGGTAGGAGCGGTCGCCGAGATCGACGGTGAGGGTTTGCATGGGGCAATCAGTGAATAAGCGCGATCACCGATTGTAACCAAAGCCGACCGCCCCGAGGGCGGGCCTCCCGTGCAATGCAGCGGGAAGCACTTTGCATCCCGGCCCACTCAACCCATAATCCGCCCATGGATAAGTTCGACCCCACACTGATCTCCGTCGTCATGCCCTGCCACAACGCCGCACCTTATGTGGAAGAGGCGATCGCGAGCGTGCTCGGGCAAAGCTACCCGCAGGTGGAACTCATCGTGGTCGACGACGGCTCGACCGACGGCTCGACCGATATCCTGCAAAGGCTGGCCGCCGGCCATCCCGATCGCATCGCGCTCGTCTTCCAGAATCGGACGGGGCCCTTTGCCGCGCGCAACCGCGCGCTCGCCCACGCCAACGGCAACTACGTCGCCTTTCTCGACGCCGACGACAGCTGGCATCCGGATGCACTGCGCCTGATGCACGACGCGCTCGAAACCATACCCGCCGATGTCGCCTATTGCGGCTGGCAGGACATCGGCGTCGCCGCAACCGACACCAGCCCGAAAATTCCGCCCATCCTCGATGCCAGTGAAGCGGCCAGCCATTTTCTGGAACACGACCCGTGGCCGAACAACAGCGTGCTGATCCGCCGCCCCCTCATCGACGAACTGCGCGGGTTTTCCGAACGCGCACCCACCGCAATGGACTTCGACCTGTGGCTGCGAATGCTCGCGCGCCAGCCCCGTCTTGTGCGCGTGCCCGAAGCGCTGGCGTTTTACCGGCGTTATCCCCGTGGGGGTTCCCACATCCCCCGCTGGCGACAGGTGTTCGATGCCGTCTCCGTGCGCCAGGACTTCGTCCGCCACCACCCCGAACTGGTTGCCCACCTCACCCCCGCCCGCGTCAACGAACTGATCCACGACCCCCTGCTGCGCGAGGCCTACCGCTGCCACTGGCGCAACGACACCGAATCCGCCCGCCGACTGTTCCGCCGCGCCTTCCGCAAGTCCGACTGGAAAGCCGGCGACCTCAAACACCTGATCGCCAGCCTGCTGCCCGCCCCGCTCTACCGCAACCTGGTCGATTTCGTCACCCGCCGGCGTAGCGCGCACTTTCAGGGGTGATCGCCCCACCCACCAATAATGATCGGCCAGCCCCCACTGGCACACCCCTTGCTGTCACCTACGGCAAACACACTATCCGCCCATGCGACCCAATACCCCGCCCCCTCGGTCCGCAAAGCACCGCCTGCCCATCTCGGACAGGGCAGAGCCTGTCTGCCCAAGCTGCCTGACGATCCGCAAGTGGGTGTATACAATCTCGACACATTCGACAAACCTGCGACAGCCCTGTGCACCGAAGTTGACCCTTTCATAAGCCCATGCTCACCATCGCCAAGAACCTATACGACTACCGTGAACTGATGGCCACGCTCGCGTGGAAGAACATCGCCCTGCGCTACAAGCAGGCCTACCTCGGCATTGCCTGGGCCATCCTCAAGCCGATTGCGTTGATGCTGATCTTCACTTTGGTCAAAAGCTTCGTCGGCATCGAAAGCGGTGACATTCCCTACCCCATCCTGGTGTTCGCCGCGCTCATACCGTGGACCTTCTTCCAGGAATCGGCCTCCCAGGGCGTCACCAGCGTCGTCAGCAATACCGCGCTGATCAAGAAGATCTACTTCCCGCGCGAAATCTTCCCCATCACCGCGGTCCTCACCAAACTGGTCGAGCTGGGCATCAGTTTTTTCATCCTAGCGGGGCTGATGGCGTGGTACGGCATGCTGCCCACTCTTTACATCCTGTGGGTGCCGCTCATCATCGCCTATACGATATTGGCGGCACTCACCATCGCCTTCGTCGGCGCGGCCATCAATGTCTACTACCGTGATGTCGGCCAGGCCCTGCCTGTGGTTCTCTCCCTTCTGATGTACGCCTCGCCGGTCATTTATCCGCTGCAACTGGTCAAGGATAAGTTGCTGGTGCAGCATGCCGCGGGCGAATGGTCAGACGCGCTCTACACCCTCTACACCCTCAACCCCCTGGCCGGCATCATCGACGCCTTCCAGAGCGTCGTCCTGCGGGGCACGCCGCCGGACCTGAATGCCATGATTCCCGGCGCCATCATGATCGCCATCCTGCTACCTTTGAGTTATTTGTACTTCAAACGCGCCGAGAGCTATTTCGCTGACGTCATATAAGTCCGCAACCTATGCCAGCCATCGAAGTCAACCACCTCACCAAGGAATACCGCCTCGGAGCCATCCAAGGCCTTAAGCAGACCCTGCTTAACACCGCCGCACGTTTGACCGGCAAAGAAGTTGAAGAACGCCCTCTGTTCAAGGCCCTGGATGACGTCAGCTTTTCCATCGAGCAGGGAGAAGTGGTCGGCATCATCGGCCACAACGGCGCCGGCAAATCCACACTGCTGAAAATGCTGGCCAGGATCAGCACCCCCACCCGCGGTTCGGTCAAGGTCAATGGCCGCATCGCACCACTGATTGAAGTCGGCGCCGGCTTCGTGCCCGACTTCACCGGACGCGAGAACGTCTATCTCAACGGTGCCATCCTCGGCATGTCGAAACAGGAAATCGACAAGAAATTCGACGAGATCGTCGACTTCGCCGAGATGGCCGAATTCATCGATACCCCGGTCAAGCGCTACAGTTCAGGCATGCAGGTCAAACTGGCGTTCGCCGTGGCGACGAGCGTCGAAGCGGAAATCCTGATCGTGGATGAGGTTCTGGCAGTTGGCGATCTGGCGTTTCAGCGCAAGTGCTTCGATCGCGTGGAGGATTTGATCAAACGGCAGGATAGAACCGTTCTGCTGGTCAGCCACAATATCCGGCAAGTGGAACGCATCTGTAGCCGGGGCATACTCATGAATCACGGCAAGATTGAATCCGATGGCACAGCGACCGAAATCTGTGAATTGTTTTATCAGGAAAGCAATTCCAAGATCCAGGCTCAGGCACAGCATGCTGCCGTGGCCAAAATATCGGGATCAGGTGAAGTAACGCTAAATTCCATTGAGATTCTCGACGATATCGGTACAGTCGTGAACGAAATCGAATCCGGTGGAAAACTACGAATCAGGATCAGATTCACGCTGGAACATGACCTTGATGGTATCGAGATCGTCGCGGGAACCCACCGCACCGATTTCATTTACATCAGCTCCGCCAGCACTCGCGAAATATTGCCAAATGCGGCATTCAGCCACGGCGCTCATGAAATCGAATACATAGTACAAAATTTTCCACTGTCCGCTGGAACCTACTCCGTACGGCTCGCATTCGTGGATAAAAACACGCGCATCCTCTTCAATGGCGAATCCCTAAAAACATTTACCGTGAGGGCAAGGCGAATGGAGCGACTGAATAATCAATGGAAGACAGTCAATCTGCCAACCGAGTTTTGCGTAGACGGTAAACGTTATGCAGTTCCTTACTAAGCTTCCCGCGACATTGTCGGGCCCCAAAGAAATGGGCTTCCCTGGAAGCACCTTCTAACCTCATGCGTCGGGTGGCCAACCGTGCATGACACTCAAAGCCCCGGGTCAATCGGACAACACGCCGACTACAAAGCCATCTTCAATCAGCGCGGGGATTCTTACCACAAGGCCATGGCCGAATTTCCGGAAGCACGCGATCAGGAATTCATCAATATCATCAGATTGGCCGCCCCCCAACAAGGCCGAGTAATTTGCGATGCGCCATCCGGCGGCGGTTATTTGCAGCGCTATTTACCCTGTGATGATTACGAAGTTATCGCCCTTGAAACATCAAAGGCCTTCTATCAATATTGCAAATCAAACGGCAAATGCCGTGCCGTCTTAACCGAACTCGACAACATTGACCTGCCTGATGCCTCGGTAGATTGCGTCATCAGCCTGGCAGGTTTACACCATCTTCCCGATCGCCCCGCTTTTTTCCGCGAGGCCAGCCGCATATTGAAAACCGGCGGGTCATGCTGCGTGGCCGACGTCAAGGCCGGTACACGGACAGCCGATTTCCTCAACGTGTTCGTTGACCGCTGGAACTCGATGGGACACAAGGGCGATTTCTTCGATTCAGATGCCCCAAAAGAACTCGAGTCCGCAGGTTTTAAAGTTGTCGATCATGACCTGAAAAATTACCACTGGCACTTTCAGCGTATCGAAGACATGTGCCGTTACGTGACCCTCCTTTTTGGCCTGGACCTTGCGCAACCCGGGGATGTTCTGAAGGGAATTGAGAATCACCTCGGCTATCAAGTAGCCGGCGGCGCCTGCCGAATGAACTGGAGCTTGTTATTCATGAAGGGAATCAAGTGACGCTGTTCGCAGGCATAGTCGATCCCGATGCAGCACATGTCAGCCAGTTTATTGAAGGCAGTCGCAAGCTCGCCCCTGAACTGCCCTGGCTCACACACGCAAACACTCGTCTTGGACGATTATCTCTCACGCTTGATTGCGCGCCCCAATCGCCCTATTCCACCCATCAGGATGCAACGGGGCGAGCTGTTTTTGTCCTGGGTGACACCCTGCCCCAGGCCGCAACCGACAATGCCACCAGGCTGAATGCGCAATGCCTTGAGCGAGGCCCTGAGATGCTGGCCAGACAAGATGGCTACTACATTGCAGGCATCGTCGATGAGCATGGCGCCATATATCTGGCTGCTGACCAGCTTGGCTTGATGCCGCTTTATTACTGGTCCGGACCTGAACATTTCTGCTTTTCCACCAGCCCCAACGCTTTCCTTTCCCACCCTTGCTTTGCCGCAAAGCCGGACCTTATGGGGGTGGCTGGAATACTCCTGACCATGCACGCCACCGCCAATCGCACCACATGGCAGGATGTCAGTCGCCTTCCCACCGGCCATCTATTGCGCTGGCGGGCGGGAGAAGGCGTGCGGCTTACCGACGTCAACTCGCTCAAGGTACACGACCGGTATTTCGGCTGGACCCTGTCGCGTTGCCAGGGCCTTATCCAGAACAGCTTCAATGAGGCAGTGAAGCGGCTGGAGAAACTCGGCGAAACCTCCGTCCTCCTGTCAGGCGGCCTCGACTCGCGTCTTGTTGCAGGCTGCTTGCGTTGGCACGTACGTTACAAAGTACCCGTCATCACCCTGGGCGAGCCCAGCGATTACGAAATGCAATGCGCACGGCGCGTCGCCAAGAGCCTGGGCTGGCCCATGCACCCCGTTCCAGTGAATCTGGACGACTACCCGGCCTGGGCGCCAGTCCAGACACGATTGGAAGGGCTGCAGAGCAGTTTCGTCGAATTCATGTGGTGGCAGGCGCTCGAAGCGTTATATGGCCGCAAGTCACGCATCATGACCGGTTTGTTGGGTGATCCCGTAATGGGGGCGACTCAAATCGCCTACGGCCTGGACAAACAAACCCAGGAGTATTCGTTCGATACTCAAATCGCCCGCACAAATCGCTATGGCTTTTCAGCGGCAGACACCTCCAAACTACTTAAGGAGCCAGGGCTCGGTGAAGGGATCATTGAAGAACTTCGCGCAAAGTGGAATGCCTATGAGGGATTGCCTTTTCAGAAATGCTGGCAGTTCGATCTACATCACCGCCAACGACTTCATGTCGGACCTGCTGCTTGGCGCCTTTCGTTTGGGGCATGGCCGACACTCCCATATACCAGCAGTGAATTCATGGAAGTAATGGCTGGAATGGCAGTGCCTGTCATGGGTGGACGGCGTGCACAATACGAAATGCTTAAACAGAAATTCCCAAAACTGGCTGTCCTTCCACTTGATAGAAGCGGCAAAGACACCATCCCAGTCGTGCCCACCCGGTCATGGGCTCTAAAATCACAGTTATCCAAGCTATTCGAAGCCCTAGCGCCACAAAATAATATCGAACGTCGTCAGTATGTACGGCATTTCAACGTCAATGGAACTGGCTGGCAGGCCGTACGTGAACTTGCTGAAAGCAGTCGACCAGCAGCAGAAAAGATATTCGATCCCAAAGTTTTGGCGGCCGCCCTGCCCACCCCTGGCGTTCCCCTGCACGCCACCGACCCAATAATCGATAGTGCACGCTACAAAACTTTAATGGGGCTCATGATGCAAGTTGGCACGACGATTGCTGGTGTTCAAAAATGAACCAATTCACAATCGGACCGGTTATTACGCAGCAGGATGGCGACGGCTTTAAAGTCAGCGCGCAGATATCAAGTCCTGCCCACATCACGGAACTATGGTACCGCACCAACGGAATCAACCCATGGGCCGGTGAAGACCTCCTCATACCCGCCAGTCTTTTCTGCGCCATGCAGTCAGGCTTGCCCTTGCATATACGCGGCGCCATCTCAGCGCGGCAGGCTAATAACCTGGATTTACTCCAAACCATATTCAACAAGTGGTATCCACAGTGCAAGAAGATCCCCGTTAGCTGGGAATCGCTTGACGATACGCCTGGAAACGGAAACCGTGGTACGGGCTGTTTCTTCTCGGGGGGATTGGATTCGTTTTATACCTATCTCAAGCATGAATCCGAGATTGACACACTTGTGCTGGTACATGGCTTTGATTTCTGGCTCGACGACCACGACCTTCGGCATCAAGTATCCAGGGAATTGCAGGCCATCGCTGCCGAGCTTGGCAAACCGCTCATTGAAGTTGAAACCAACCTCCGTGAATTCACGGACCAGTTTCTTGATTGGGGATTGCATTGCTTTGGTGGCGGACTTGCCACCATCGCCATCCTGTTGTCTAACTCCCTAAAGAAGATATACATCCCTTCTTCCGAAAGCTATGCTCATCTTGATCCCTGTGGTTCACATCCGATGCTTGACCACCTGTGGGGAACAGAGCGGCTTGAAATTATCCATGATGGCTGCGAATCGACACGTGTAGACAAGGCCCAACGTGTAGCCCAATCCAGTATTGCGCTGTCCCATCTCAGGGTGTGCTATCAGAACCTGCTAGAAAAAGGCCGCTACGGCGCCCGTCCGGAAAAATGGAATTGCGGTCGTTGCGAAAAGTGTGTGCGAACCATGCTTAACCTATATATCGCAGACGCCCTGGTGAACTGCCCAACCTTCCGCACGCCACTATCAAGTGAATTGATCCGGCAAACCGATCCAAAATATGATCTGGCATTTTTCCACATGGAGGAAAACCTTCTGCATTTGATGCAGAAGGAAGGGGATACCGAACTAACAAGGGCATTGTCGGAATGCGTGGAAAACTACCGTCGTCGTCGAGTGATCCGCATGATGAACGAGCAAGGTGAGGGCTTCTTTGCGTCCGAGCCATGGAAAGCATTTGCAGGTAAGCGCCGTAACACCCTGTTCAAATCGCTCCGACCCATATGGGGATCCTGGATGACACGCGAATCAATAAAGAGTGAACTCAAGCGTCTAATCGGGAAAGAAAGCTGAGATCACCATGTTTGGCAAGCTTGAACGCCACGCCCTGTTATGCCGACTGCGACGCAGTGCCAAGCCCCCGGGGCGCGCGGCCCTTATTCTGCCGCCCGCCCGACCCGGCAGCCTGGGTGATCAGGCCATGTTTCTTTCCACCCTGGCCGCACTTCGACAAGCCGACTACAATCGCATTGGGGTGCTCACCTACGACCTGGAAGATCGCTATACCTCTGATGAGGACATACATCACCATCAACTGAAAGACTTTTTACGTCACGGTCTTGAACAAGGCCTAATGCGCTTCATCCTTCACGCCCAAGGGTACACAGATTTCTTTCTGATTGGCGCGGACGTAATGGACGGTTATTACTCAGCAAAAGATACGTTGGCCAAAATCCAGCTCGCGAGACTAGCCAATCGCTGCGGATTAAACACTCGATTGCTCGGGTTCAGTTTCAATAACCATGCAGACAAATCCTGTGTAGTCGCACTGCGCACTTTGCCTGCAGCAGTCCGCATGCATTCACGTGACCCCGTGTCGCACCATCGACTCATGACGTTACTTGGCCGCGACATTACACTAAGCGCCGACCTGGCATTTCTACTGGCCCCCAATATGGCCCGCTTTGAAGTTAAAACCTTACTCGACAGGTTGAGAGCACTCAAAGATACCGGCCAAGTTCTGATTGGTATTAATGTTGCTTATTTAATTTTAGGAACACACCCAACAGAGTCACAAGTGAGCACCCTGCTTACTCAGGTGAAAGAGGCGATCATTGCTGTTGCCGCAAGGCACCGGAACATCGCATTCATATTTTTTGCGCATGATAATCGTGGCCAGACAAGCGATGTCATTCTGGCCCGGCGGCTGGTTGATAGCTTGCGTGAAGATTTATCTGAAGGTCAGATCGTACTTCCCCCCGCGCCACTAGAGTGCGACGAGATCAAGGCGCTTTGCGCGCCACTGGATGGCGCTTTTACCTGCCGGATGCATTTCGGCATCGCCTGCCTCTCACAAGGCGTTCCCATCGCAGCCATCGGCTACCAAGGAAAATTTGAGGGTTTGATGGAGCGATTTGGCCTTGATGACATGCTTTTTCCCAATGCAAATGTTGTGAAAAGCCACGATCTTTACTCAATGGTAAGTAAACTAATTGAGGAAAAGGCTCGCTTAAAGACTAGTGTTCGAAAAAGTCTACCTGCAAACCTGAAGTTGTCCGCCAGTAATTTTTCCGACTGCCTGCCCAGTGAAGCTCTGACCGAGATCATCCAACGTGGCGTTGATACACGCAATCCAGTTACAAACAATCAATCGATGAACCTTAATTTGCGTAAGCTGCACTTGGATTCATCAACTTAAGTTATTGTTTTGCAAAAGCGGGGCACGCAATTACACAAGCGATCTGCAATACATAGTGCTATCGAAATAATTAACAAATCAAGAACGAAAAATTTGGGAATTTCCAATTGTCAGCAGAAAGTTTTTTGCAATCCAATTTCGATTTTGTATAGGTATTTGAATAAAAAATGCCCGCCATAGAAGTCAGCCACCTCACCAAAGAATACCGCCTTGGTGCCCTACAGGGCCTCAAGCAGACTTTGCTTAATACCGCTGCACGTCTGACCGGCAAAGAAGTTGAAGAGCGCCCTCTGTTCAAGGCGCTGGACGACGTTAGCTTCACCATCGAACAAGGCGAAGTAGTCGGCATCATCGGCCACAACGGCGCCGGCAAATCCACACTGCTAAAAATGCTGGCCAGGATCAGCACTCCTACTAGCGGCTCGGTCAAGGTCAACGGCCGCATCGCACCACTGATTGAAGTCGGCGCCGGCTTCGTGCCCGACTTCACCGGGCGCGAGAACGTCTATCTCAACGGCGCCATCCTCGGCATGTCTAAACAGGAAATCGACAAGAAATTCGACGAGATCGTCGACTTTGCCGAGATGGCCGAATTCATCGATACCCCGGTCAAGCGCTACAGTTCCGGGATGCAGGTGAAGCTGGCTTTTGCCGTGGCCACCAGCATCGAAGCGGAAATCCTGATCGTGGATGAGGTTCTGGCAGTTGGCGATCTGGCGTTTCAGCGCAAGTGCTTCGACCGCATGGAGGACTTGATCAAGCGGCAGGGGAAGACCGTGCTGCTGGTGAGCCATAACATCCGGCAAGTGGAAAGACTATGCTCACGCGTCATTCTGCTAGACCATGGCAGCACATTAGCTGACGGAGATTCTCGTCAAGTATGCGATCTGTTTTTTGCACGAAACGATGAAAAGGTCAAACAAACCTCATCCGCAGCCATGGCCTCTCGTGCAAAAAGCGAAACGACTGGTGACGTCGAGTTATTAGATGTCATATTTTCAGACTCTTCCGGCAAGCCAACTGACCGTATCGCATACGAATCTGATATCACCTTGAAAATCGTATATCGAGTGAACAATGCTTTGGTCAATCCCATATTTGGAATCGGCATTCACACTATCGATTTTCTCTACCTGGCCACCGAAATCAGTGAACAGAAGTTCGATGGACAGTGCCTTCAGCCTGGAATACATGAGGTCACATTCCATATCCTGAAATTCCCATTCCTACCTGGCGTCTATTCTGTACGTTTGGGCCTCAACGCAGGCGAGGTTACACGGCCCGTTTTCTACCAGGAGGGGGCACTCAACTTCCAGGTTGAAGCTTTAGATCAGCATCGAACACAAGCTATGCAAGAGGGATTTGTGGCAATAGATGGCGAATGGTTATTGGACGAGAAAATGGATGAGAAGCCGGTGCATTCTTTAACACCTCAACATATGGCAGAAGGATAATTATCCTATGTGGAGACTAAAACAATGGCTTAAAAGAATCGTACTGTCTTGGCGCAACAGCAGGGCAATTTACGAAGCCAAGAAAATTGAACGTAAATGGTCAGCCTTCGCGAAACATCTCCCTCGTAGCGCTGATGGCAAGATGATGTTTCATATTGGTTGTGGCGATATAAACACACCTGGTTTCATAAACATAGATGCAAGGCCGCAACCCCACGTTCACATTGTTACCACTAGCCTGTTCAGGCTAAAAATGATCCCCGCCAATGTGGCCGATATGATCTACATGAGTCACGTACTGGAGCATGTAAGCCACCGAGACATCGTTGCCACCTTACGGGAAATGCATCGAATACTTAAAGATGACGGCGTATTGAGAGTTTCTGTGCCTGATTTCGACAAAATTATCGATATCTATCAAGCCAACGAACGTGATGTTGCTGCCATCGAGCACCCATTAATGGGTGGGCAAGACTACCCCTTCAATTATCACTACGCCGTCTTCAATGACGCCCACCTTCGAAGATCAATGCAAAAAAGTGGGTTCCAGGAGACTAGAACGTGGAATCCGCAAAACTGCGCTTACCACTACTTCGATGATTGGGCTTCAAGGAATGTTTCTTGGGGTGGTCGTGAATTTGCAATCAGCCTGAATATTGAAGCCATCAAATGAGCAATTTCCCAAACAAATATCCGCCGAAAGAAGAAAGAAATGAAAAAAGCCCTCATCACCGCTTCACCGGCCAGGACGGCACCTAGCCCATGACCTCACCCAAGTTCACCGTCGTGACCCCGACATACAACCAGGGCCAATTCATCGAAAAGACTATCGATTCGGTGTTATCTCAAGGCTATCCGAATCTTGAGTTCATCATCATCGATGGTGGCAGCAAGGACAACACGGTAGAGATCATCAAAAAACATGAGCGCCATTTGACCTATTGGGTAAGCGAGCCGGATCGGGGGCAGAGCCACGCCATCAACAAGGGCATGACAAAAGCGACCGGTGATTATCTGACTTGGCTAAACTCGGATGACTGGTATCTGCCCGGCGCCCTTCAGCAGATGCATGAGCTATTCGCTGCACACCCTGAGGCCGGAATGGTGGTGGGGGAAGGCCGCATTATCGATCAAACAGGCAAGGAGGTGCTTCACATTTCGCCCACGCCGGAGATTACGCTGGCGACCCTCTATACATGGCTAAACGGCGGAAATTTTTTGCAGCCTTCCAGTGCATACACACGGAGGGCATGGGAGGTAGCGGGACAGATAGACGAAGGTATCCATATCGCCCTTGATCTCGATCTCTGGCTGCGCATGGCCAAGGCCGGCGTCAAATTTGTAACAACGGATGCTCTTCTATCCGAAGCTCTTAGCCATCCTCAAGCAAAGACTACCGCCTTCGAGGATCTGATGCGCCTCGATTGTGCTCTCGTCATAATCCGGCATGGCGGCGAACACGTCGTCCGCAAGACCCTTGATGAAATGATTACCCGTTACTCCTGGTACCGCAGAAATTACGAGGCCATCATCAGCAACCCGCTTCTTAAAATGCTAAGGCCTATCGTAAAAAGGTTCGCTAAACCCGGCGAGTATTGGAGCGACTTCGTCCCGCCTTGGGTGAAAGACTGATGCCCATTTGCGTTGCCTATGGTGATGAACTAGCCCTGTGGGGAGCCAGGCATATAGACCAACCTATGAGTTTCCCCGTTGCCAGGAAGCTTCATTGATATTTGCGGAATTAATGAAGGTTATAGTTGTGCACAATTTTCTTATTATCGCAGATCGCTTTCCCCAACCTGACATAGCCTCTGGCTACCTTCGGTTTTACACACTACTTATCTTGCTGGCACGCAAGCACCAAGTTGTTTTCTGTGCACTAAACGATGACGGCACTGTCCAGGACCCCAATGAGGCCGCTGTGCTACTTGAAGAGGCTGGCATTACGTTAGGCAAAGTGGGCTTTGCACATGTAATCAAGCACTACCAGCCAGACATTGTCTGGTTCGAGTTTTACCATCAGGCTCGGCAGGTTTATCTAGGGCAATTGCAGCGTCACTGCCAACGAGCCCGGGTTGTGGTGGACTCGGTCGATGTGCACTTCAACCGACTTGAGGCTCGCGCCAGATTGACAGGCGATTCGAGGGACGAAGCCAAGGCAAAGGAAGTAAAGGCTCGCGAACTCGCTGCATACTTGAGCGCGGATATGGTTATCGCGGTAAGCGAGGATGACAGGAAGCTGCTCCAACGCGAATTACTGAACACGCCCATTGAGGTTATCCCCAATATCCACGACGTGCCCGCGTTTCCCGACCCCAATCGTCGTCGCTATGGCGAGCTGGTATTTGTTGGTGGTTTCAATCACGATCCCAATGTCGACGCAATGTTGTATTTCTGCAAAGACGTGATGCCCCGCATTACCGCTGCTTGCCCAGAGGCGCGGCTGAAGATTATTGGAAGCAATGCGCCACAAGCCATCCATGAACTGGCGAGCGAACACGTTGAGGTGCTGGGTTACGTACCAGAAACTGCACCATATCTTGAAGCGGCTTATATTTCGGTCGCGCCATTGCGCTACGGTGGCGGCATGAAAGGCAAGGTTGGTGAAGCCATGTCTTACGGTCTACCGGTTGTGACAACCTCGTTTGGCGCGGAAGGCTTCGGACTCGAATCTGGCAGGGACTTACTAATTGGTGACACGCCTGAGAGTTTCTCTGCTCAAGTAATTTCCTTGCTGAACGATCCTGTCTTATATAACTGCGTTGCAAAGAACGGCTACGATTTTGTCGCGCAACATTATTCAATTCCTGCTGTTGGACAGATCCTCGATGCAAGCCTGGCGCATCTGGGGCAGTTACCCCGACACAGGATTCCGCTCACACGTCGACTAATGATCCAAATACGGAATGTGTATTCGCGGCATTTGGCATGGCGCCTGCGCTATTAGTAGAAGTCGAGTTGAAAGCAAACAACAAATTTTACGTAAATCCTAATAACGCCAGTAAGGGCAGGACTGAGATGGGGAATTATGAATTCAGCCAGTGAACTCCGGTGCCGCATCTGTAACGCCCAGGGGCCCCATCAACAGTACAGAATTCGCGAGATGATGTTCGGCACACGCGAAGAGTTTACGTATTTCATGTGCCGTGAATGCGGTTGCCTCCAGATCGATCATTTTCCATCCGATATGGCCAGGCATTATCCAAAGAATTATTACTCGCTCAGCACAAACTATCGCATACCAAAGGGACACGGAATCATGACACCCCTGGTTCATTGGAGGACTGAGGCAGCCCTTTTTGGGAAAAAGCTAAGACTAAGCCGATTGGTTCGTCCTTTGGTTCCTCTTCCGGAAGAAATTCATGAGTATGGACCGATGCTTAAAAACGCCGGGATATCAAGCTTTGATGCACGCATAGTTGACGTAGGCTGCGGAGCCCGCCCATTCAGGTTGGCCGCTTTTAAGCAGCTTGGTTTTCGGCGGCTTCTTGGCATCGACCCATTCATCCCTGGTGACACCACTTTCGTTGGAATTCCAGTTCTGAAAAGGTCGATTGACGCGCTGGACGAGCCATGTGACCTCATTATGTTTCACCACTCTCTCGAACACATTCCTGACCAGCTTCAAACCCTAAAACAGGCCAGCACGCTCCTCGTCAAGGGTGGGTTTTGCCTAATTCGGATACCCCTCGTTGATTCGGCGCTTTGGGAGCGATATGGAACTGACTGGGTTGAGTTGGACGCCCCTCGGCATTTCTACTTGCATTCTCATGACAGCATTAAGCGCGTTGCACACGCTGCTGGCTTGACATTCAAGAAGGTGGTGTTTGATTCGCAGGCATGGGAGTTCTTGGGAAGCGAACAGTATCGTCGGAACATCGCCATGCGAGACCCGCAATCACACTTCGTTGACCCAGACCATAGCAGTTTTACTAAAAACGAGATTCTTGAATTCAAGAAAGAGGCAGAGCAAATCAATTCAGCTGGCCGTGGCGGTCGGGCAGCTTTCTACTTTGAGAAAGAGTGAATCTTGAGTGAAACTTCCGTGCGTTTATATACTTGTGCTTAACTATTGTTCGCTCGATGACACGCTTGCTTGCGTGGAAGCGATTCGAGGCATCACATACCCGAATTTCCGGCTGCTCGTTATAGATAACCAGTCGCCGGATGGCAGTGGCAAACAGTTGGCACACGCGATCCCTCCGTACGAATTCATGCAGACGGGCAGGAACCTTGGCTATGCCGGCGGGAACAACCGGGGAATACAACGTGCCCTGCAGGATGGCGCGGACTACATATTAATTGTGAACCCAGATGTGCGCCTGCCGCCAGACTGCCTGCGTGATTATGTAGGAATCATGTCCATGGATGCGGATATCGCTGGGCTAAACTCGATACAGCTTCAGGGGAATGGCATGGATATCGACCGGGGATTTCGAGTGGGAGTGCTGCAACCCAACGGCCGCGACCAGGAACGATTCGATGCGTCCGCTTTCCCCTCGTTCTTCGAGAGCCCAACACTTTATGGCGCGGCCCTGATGCTTTCCTCAGCGGCGCTTCGGCAAGTTGGCGGATTCGACCCCCTCTTCTTTGCCTATTACGAGGAAATCGACTTGTGCAGGCGTCTGCGGCTACATGGGTTCCGGCTGGTTGTAACTCCAAGATCGCCCGTCATCCACATCCGAACGGTTTACGCCAAACCGCTCAGCCGCCGAGTGCGATTTCTGCGGTTGAAGGGGTATTACCTGTCGCGTCTTAAAAACCGGGAACACAGCATAAGGCCCACGTTGAAGGCTATCCTGCGGGAAATACGTGCCGCGCTGGAGGGACGTGCCGGTACTATCTATCCATTTAACGCCTATCCCTATGATCGTGGGATTGTGCTGCAAACCCTGGGCTGGCTGACGTGGTTTCTTCCACTGATATGGCTTCACAAGAAACGGGAAATGCGACGTGCAATGCATTACATATGACAGCCTGCTGGCCATGGCGACCAAAAACATAAAAGTCCGGAGCTGACACGCTTGACCCAAGCTATCGCCATTTTGCGCAACCTGTATTGGGGTGGGTTAAGCCGCTTACGCATGTTGCGTAAACGATCTATTCCTGTTTTTAAACGTTATGCACGCGCGCCGGGCAGTCGTTCAGGCGAAAAAAGGCCAGGTCAATTTGCGGGTAGGAAGCTCATCCTCATTACCTGGGAATTCCCCCCCCATGTCACCGGCGGGGTCTATCGCCCCCTGTCATTTGCACGTCATGCGGCCGCATCCGGCTGGCAGGTCGAGGTGATCTGCGGGCCCGCCCCATCCACGCCGAATCATGCCGGACTCTATTTGGCAGACCTGCTTCCAGAATCCGTGCCGGTGCACCGGGTTGCCGCTGACCAAGGCCCCCATCCCTGGCCTCTGCCTAAAATCGACGGCGGCATCGTCAATGCGCTGGCATTGTATGAAGCCGCCGCAGAAAGAATCAGTGCTGACGAATCGGGCGTGATCCTGGCATCCGGCCCCCCGTTCTGCAATTTCGTCGCTGGATTGTGGCTGGCCAGGAAAACTGGCTGGCGGCTGGCGCTGGATTACCGGGACGAATGGACCGAGACGCCGTTCCGTTTTGTCGCCACCGATGGGGCGAATCGTGAATGGGAAGCACGCTGCCTGGCACGCGCCGACCTGGTGATTTTTACCACCCCGTCTCAGCTGGCTCATGCCGAACGCCGCTTTGCCGAACTGGCCCACAATCGACATGCGGTCGTTTACAACGGATGGGAACCGGGAGACTTTGCTGCATCACCGGTTGTGGTTCAAAAGGATCCCGCTGCGCCGATCACGCTCGCCTACCTCGGCAATCTGGGTGCGATGGCCGCGCCCGACGCTTTTCTCGATACGCTCGCCAGGGCGCTTGCGACATGTCCTGACTTGCGAGTCCGGCTCAAGGTACGCATGGTCGGCCACAAACGTCCCGACGCACTGGACAAGCTGCGGTCCTTTCCTTATCCCGACGTGATCGAATTGATCGATACGGTTCCCAAGATCGATGCCTGCAGCATGATGCGCGAAGTCGACGGTTTGCTGCTGCTCAACCCGCCTGGTCTCGCGCGCTATATTCAGGGCAAGCTGTATGAATACATCGCCGCAGGCACACCCATACTGTCGTTTGGCAACGGGGGCGAAATGGGCGAAATAATTCTCAACCTGGGTGCAGGCATGACGATTGCCGAGGATGATGCCGATGGCCTCGCCGAGGCGCTACTGCGTCTGCGCAACTTTCCGACAGTTGGCGCGGAGGCCCGCACCGCCTGGCTGGCGAGCCGGGAACGGGCAAAGCTCGCGCGAACGCTTTACCAAGAGCTCGACGCCTTAATCGCCGTACCCGTGACGGCAGACTGACATGCGCATCCTCTACGCCAGCGAACGCCCACCCTATCCGTTCTTCCTCGGCGGCGCAGCGCGTGCTGCGCACATGCTGCTGGTGCGCATGGCGGCGATGCCGGACATGGCCTGCGAAGCGGTCGGCTCGCGCGATTACGCGGTCAGTCCATGGCGCTTTCCCGATACGGCCGATCACGCCACGCTCGGCATCCGTTCCGTCGACCCGGCCCACAATGAGCTCGATTGCGGCTATTCCGTCCGCCTGCTGCCCGACTTCTATCCCACGCTCGCCGCCGAAATCGAACGCACGCGCCCCGATCTCGTATGGTCGCAACTGGAAGGCGCGTTGCCGGTGCTGCAAACCGCGCATCGGCTTGGCGTGACCGGCCTGTGTTACGTGCATGATGCCGAATTTGACCTGGCGGAGATGCGTGCGATCGCTGCGCTCGATTGCCACCTGATCGCAAGCAGCGGGTTTCTGGCCAACAAGGTGCAGCGCGCCACCGGTCGCCGCGCCGGGGTCGTCTACCCACCCGCCGAACTGTATTTCGACACCCCGGGCGACCCCGAGGGCAGCGTGACGATGATCAACCCTCACCCGGTCAAGGGGCTGGACACGTTCCTGGAAATTGCGCGCCGCCTGCCGGCCGTCAACTTTCTGTTACAGGAATCGTGGAAGCTCGCCGATGCGGCGCTCGATACGCTGCACCGGCGCCTGGCGGAACTGCCCAATGTGCGCTTCGCGCATCGGGTGTCCGACATGCGCAGCGTGTATCGCCAAACCCGTCTGCTGATCGCACCCTCGCGCTGGGAGGAAGGCTTCGGCATGGTCGCGCTGGAAGCGCAGTCATGCGGCATTCCGGTGATCGCAAGCCGGCGCGGCGGACTGCCCGAGGCGGTCGGCGATGGCGGGCTGCTGATCGACGATTATCTGAACGTGGACGCCTGGGTGAAGGCCATCGACGGTGTGGTGAACGACGCGGTGCACTATCGCGCCCTTGCGGAGCGCGCCCGCCGCCATGCCGCATCCGACACGTTTGCACCAGATGCGCTGGCACGCCGTTTGTATACCATTGCGCACAGCCGGCCCAAACGCCCGGGTTGGCTGGCTCAGGGCGCGTTTGCCGCACAGCAGCGCGCGCGCAACTGGCCGCTGTTTGGTCGCCTGCTCCGTCGCCTGGCCGGCTGACCGAAACCCATCAATGCTGTTGAGGAACCTTCGATGATCGTGCACTCACGCCTGTTCGTACTCTGTCTAACCGCTGCGTTGGCAGGCTGCTCGCCGTCCGAAAAATCGCTCACCGTGTTCGAGGACATCACCGTCCAGTCCGGGCTGGGCGACTACGAGGGCATGACCCACGGCGCGGCCTGGGGCGACTACGACGGCGACGGCCAGCCCGATCTGTATGTCACCAACCACCTGAAGCAGGCGATGCTGTTCCGCAACCTGGGCGGAGGCCGTTTTGCCAATGTGACGGCCGATGTCATGAGCCCGAACGATCTTGGCGGCGACAAGCACGGCGCAGCCTGGACCGATTTCAATAACGATGGGCAGCTTGATCTGGTGCAACTGACCGGCGCGATCCAGGGTGTGGGGGTCGAACCCAAGCGTCTGTTCGTCAATGAAGGCGGCAAGCTGGTCGAGCGTGCGGCACTGCTCGGCGTCGACAACCCGCCGGGGCGCACCCGCATGCCGCTGTGGCTGGACATCGACCTGGACGGCAAGCTCGATCTGTTTCAGGGTGCGGAAGCGCGTTTCGACGATCAGACGCCGCCCTTCCTGTTCACCCAGCAGGACGGCCGCTTTGCCGATGCCACGTCGCGGCTCAAACCCAATTCACGTTCGGCGCCATTTTGCGTGCTGACCGCTTTGAACGACGACCGCTACCCCGAGGTCGTTTGCCGCCTGATGGGCAAGGGCCGCCCAGTGCAGGTGTTCGATACCGCCACCTCGCCCGCGCGCACGCTCGACCTGTTGCCCAACACTGCGTTCGAGGATCTGGTCACGGGTGATTTCGACAACGACGGCGCCATCGACCTGTTCATGGTGCGCAAGAATCCCGGTGGACGTGTCGCGCTGGCGCGAGGCGGGGAAAATGAACTCACCGCCCAGATCGAGCTCACCCCACAAAACATCAACGACCCCACGGCGTTCCGTTTCCGCACCCATGGTGCGCTGAAAGTGACCCTGGCGGGGCAGCACACCGGTGATCTCGTCGCAGCGGATGTGAAGATCGGCGAGCAGGCCGAAACTCCGGCCAGCCTGGTTTTCGAACTCGCCGCCGACGCCGCGCGTGGCTTGCCCCACCCGCCCGGCGGCGACCGCCCGGGCGTGCTCATTGGCAGCCCCAAGCCGGAAAACTGGCAGATCGAATTCCACGCCCGGCCCGAATTGTTTGGGGGCAAGGCCAAACCGCGCTATCTCACGATCCGAATCCACTCGACCGCGCCAATCGAAGACGTCAAAGCGCTTGCGGACGGTGCAAAGGACGAAACCGCGCCCGCGCGGCTGTTCATGAATCGCGGCGGCAAACTCGTCGAGGACGGCGATAAGCGCGGCGTGAATGCAGTGCCCATGGCTGCGATGAATGCAGTCGCGGGCGACTTCGACAACGACATGGATCTGGATATCTTCGTGCTCGGCTCGGGTAACGCCGGCAAGACGGCAAACCTGCTTCTGCTGAACAACGGTGGGGGCGAGTTCGAAGTTGTGCGGCATGCCGGCGGCGCATCGGGATGGCTCGTCGGTGTGGGCGATTCGGTCACCACGGCGGACATCGACAGCGACGGGTTCCTGGACATCCTCACTGCCAGCGGGGGCAGCATGGGCCGCAGCCTCGGCCTGCCGTCTGATAATGGGCGCTACCAGCTATTCCGCAATGTCGGCAATGGCAATCACTGGATAATGGTCGACCTGGAAGGCACCGCCACCAACCGCGACGGCATCGGCACGATCGTGCGCGTAACCGCAGGCGGGGTGACCCAGGTGCGGGTGCAGGATGGCGGCGTTCACCACCGCAGCCAGAATCATTCGCGCCTGCACTTCGGCTTGGCGAAAAACGCACAGATTGAGAAGATTACGGTGCAGTGGCCAAGCGGAGTGGCACAGGAGTTGCTAGCGATAAAGCCCAATCAGGTTCTGCGAGTCAAGGAGCCGTCGAAGTAGCAGGGGTGGCCTTGGCGCGGAAGCCAAACAATAATCAGGACACATAAAAGGGACGAAGAAAATGCTTTTCTGGCGAAAACAAAAACCAAGCCACGAACGGGCGATGGACTGGTTCAGGCAGAACATGGTGCCGGGTCAGGGGATCATCGTTCACACCAGACAGCGTGTACCGTACCCCGAGGTGACGGGTTATTTCATTCCCACCCTTTACAACTGGGGCGAGAAGGAACTGGCGCGCACCTGCACCCGCTGGCTGCTCTCGATCCAGCTTCCGGATGGCGCTTTCCCTGCGCCCGATGGCGTGCCCTACACCTTCGATACCGCGCAGATCATGCGTGGGCTATGCGCCGCCCTGAATGACGTAGAGGGCGCTGAATCCGCGTTGCGGCGGGCCTGCGACTGGACCCTGACCCAGATGGATGCCAGCGGCCGCCTCAATACCCCTTCGACCGAACTGTGGACCGATATCGCCAGCGACCTGATCCACACCTACGCGCTGCCGCCGCTGGCCGAGGCTGGCAGGCTGCTGGGGGTAAAGGAATATGAGGAAGCGGCGAACTTTGCGCTCGCCCACTACAAGCAACGGGAAGACCTGGTGCCCTTCAACCGTCTGTCGCATTTTCATGCCTATGCCATGGAGGCATTGTGCGAAATGGGCGAGCTGAAACTTGCCGCGCAGGGCATGGCCGACGTGGAAAAATGCCAGCGGCGTGACGGCAGCATTCCGGCCTATCCGGATGTGGACTGGGTGTGCTCGACCGGGATGGCGCAGTATGCGATCGTCTGGTACACGCTGGGCAGGAAGGAACTCGCGAACAAGGCCATGCGCTATCTGGAGAAGATCCAGAACAAGTCCGGTGGATTCAACGGCAGCTACGGCAAGGGCGCTAAATACATCGCAGGCGCGGAAATCAGCTGGGCAGTGAAATATTTCCTCGACGCGCACCTGTTGAAAATGCGCGCGGAAGGCAAGCATGCTTAAGGTGTTAACCGTATTCGGCACCCGACCGGAAGCGATCAAGATGGCGCCGCTGATCGCCGAACTTGAACGTCATCCCGGGCTCATCGACAACCGCAACTGCCTGACCGGGCAGCACAAGGACATGGTGGCGCCACTAATCGACCTGTTCGGAATCCGTGTTGACCACGACCTGAACCTGATGCGGGACAACCAGACGCTGGAGCACATCACCGTCAGCGTGCTGCAGGAAATCGGCAGGATGTTGCGAGAAGAGAAGTACGACCTGCTGCTGGTCCAGGGCGACACCACAACCTCGATGGCAGCGGCGCTGGCTGCCTTCTATGCCGGCGTCAAGATCGGCCACGTCGAAGCCGGTCTGCGCACTTTTGACAAGCACCACCCTTATCCCGAGGAAGCCAACCGCAAGATTATCGACTCTGTGGCCGACCTCTTTTTCGCGCACAGCGAAAAGGCAAAGCAGCATCTACTGAATGAAGGCATCGCAGAATCGGCGATCGAGGTCACCGGCAACACCGTGATCGATGCCCTGCTCGATGTTTCGTCGCGTCCATTTGAGATGGCGGGCTCAGCACTCGAAGCGATTCCATTCGACACGAAGCGCGTCGTGCTTGTGACCGCGCATCGGCGCGAAAGCTTTGGCGGCCCCTTCGAGTCGATCTGCAAGGGCTTGGCCGAGCTCGCGCGAAAATATGCCGACGACATCGAACTCGTCTACCCGGTGCACAGAAATCCCAATGTTCGCGCGGTGGTCGGCAAATACCTCGCGGACATCCCCAACGTACGGCTGCTCGACCCGCTCGAATACCTGCCGCTGGTGCAGTTGATGAAGCGCTCGTACCTGGTGCTGACCGATTCCGGCGGCCTGCAGGAAGAGGCGCCCAGCCTCGGCAAACCCGTACTGGTGTTGCGCAAGGTCACCGAACGTCAGGAAGGGGTGGAGGCAGGCACCCTGAAGCTCGTTGGCATGGATGCCGCCGACATCGTGCGCGAAGCAAGTCGTCTGCTCGACGATCCAGCCGCGTATCAGGCGATGGCGACGCGCGCCAACCCTTACGGTGATGGCACGGCCAGCATCAAGACCGTGGCGCGAATTTTGACGGATATCAATACCCCCCCGGCTACTGTCTGAAATTGCATGGCATTTTCAACGTAAAAAGAGGCTCGTTCCGTGTTTGATCGAATGAAAGACCTGCTCGCCCCACCGATCAGGAATCACAGGATTTTCTTTTTCCATATCGCCAAGTGCGGGGGAACCTCGATATCCAATGCCATCGTCAAGTGCTACAAGCCATGGCGTGCACGCGACTTGAACTCGATTGTAATTTTGAACGAGGAGGCAGCCCGATTTGCCGAGCGGAATACAGTCGAAACGACCCACTACCCTCTTGTTCGTCGGGACCTCTTGAATTACATGATGTCCTTGCCAAACGTCAGATGCATCTCTGGGCATTTTCAGTACAGCAATTCCGCGCATGACGCATACCAGGACGAGTGGCACTTTGTCACAGTACTCCGTGATCCGGTTGCCCGGTGGCTCTCACATTATCGTTATAATGCGCTCCAGAAAAAAATAGAGATGCCGATCGAAGAGTTCATCGAAACAAAACAGGCAAAATCCTTCGGTAGAGCTTTTGTCGATGAAATTACTGAGGATTTGAAAAAAAGCAGTATCGACTCAGAGGAGTTAATCAAAATTGCCCTGGGTCGATATAAAAGGTTTTCGATTCTAGGCAGGCTAGATGATCTGCCCGACTTCGCCAGAAAATTTGAAGAGAAGTTTCAGCACAAGCTGGACATTAAGTACTTGAATCGAACTCCCGAGGGCAGAAAGGACGCTCGCCTTTCGGATTCCGTAATGTCGAGAATCGCCGAGCTCTGTGCGCCAGACATTAGCTTGTACACCCAGCTTTTTCGGGCCGACTAATCATTTACTGTTCTGGATGCGGCCAATACTTTGCCAATGATGGCTATGCGGAATCATCTTTTTTCGAGCGAAAAATAAGCATGCGCAGGTTCGTCATAATCGATAGCGATGACAGATCGTGTTACGGCACCTTTATGATTCACATCCCCTCAATTGCGCTGGCCGGGCTCGTACGCACCCCTCTTTTGCACACTCGAAAAATTGAAGCATTAGTCAATTTGTCCTGCCAACAGCGCAGCCGGACGCTCTTGAGAAAATGAATAGCACGCCACGCGCAAGCCAACCCCTGGTAAGTATCGTGCTTCCCACCTACAAGCGGGCACAGGTACTGCCGAACGCGATTCGAAGCATCCTGTGCCAGACCTACACGAATCTGGAGTTGATCATCGTCGATGACAACTCGCCCGACAATACGCCGGAGATTGTCGAGTCCTTCAGCGACGCCCGCATTCGCTATGTACGCAATGCGCCCAACCTGAAATTGCCCCGTGCACTCAACAAGGGCTTCTCACTCGCTCGCGGCGACTACCTCACCTGGACATCAGACGACAACCTCTTCGCCGAAACGGCCATTGAGAAAATGGTCGCTCGTCTGCAACAGGGCGACTGCGACTTTGTCTACGCGGACTATTACCTTTTTGCAGATATCGACGCCGCGGGGAATGCGCTGGAAAAACGCCATGAAAAGCTCCCAGGCCAATTGCAATTGGAGAAAAGCAATCACATTGGCGCCTGCTTTCTCTATACCCGCGAGGCCTACGATACTGTCGGCGACTACGATCCCGATTTGTTTCTGGTCGAAGACTACGACTATTTCATGCGTATCGCGGAACGTTTCAAATCGTGTCACATTCCCGAGCCGCTCTACTACTTTCGGCGACATGACGACGCGCTCTTCTGCTCGCGGTACTGTGAAGTCAAGGCATCCGATGTACTGGTCCGTTACAAGAACGGCTTTATCAATGAGGAGGATGCAGTCAATGCGGTGGTTGCTCTGCTTCTCCAGAATGTTGATGGCATCAATAACCTCTTGCTCAGATGGAGCGGAAAGCTGGTCCACAGCATCTCCTATCGCCTCACGAAAGCCCATCATGACTATTGCCGACAGTACCTCATGGCTCGGCTCAGCCCTGAGGTGACAGCCCTTTTAACGCGTTATCGCGCCGGCCAGACGGATTTCAAAGAGGCGAAGGAGACCCTGATGGCATTGATGCAGAGTGCCGGAACAGTTGAGTACGTGCGGCCCGCATTCCTCAAATCGGCGCCGGGAGGCAACCAGTAAAGTGACGAACATTCTGGAATACTTGTCAGCGGCCCTTCGCGGTACCGCAAAGGCCAGGTCAGCCCATCAGCGGGCACTCCAGCACAGGCCAAGCGTTTCTACAGGCGTCAGGGTGCTCCAGGCGAGGTGTCCGCCCAGGGTTGCCGATGATAACGAGGAGCCGATATTTCTGCTTTCCGCCGGCTGGCGCTCAGGCTCCACCCTGCTGCAACGGCTCATCATGTCCGATTCCCGGGTGCTCATCTGGGGTGAGCCCTATGACGAGTGTGGCTTGATCCAAGCGCTGTCAGACAGCATGCGGGCATTCCGACCCGGCTGGCCGCCGCAGGCCTATTTCTACGAAGGCACGCCACCAAATCAGTTATCCGGAGAGTGGATCGCCAATTTGTTTCCTTCCCTTGAAGACTGGCGCAGGGGGCAGCGTGCGCTTTTCGATACGATGTTCGCCGAACCAGCGCGCCGTGCGGGAGCAGATCGCTGGGGCATCAAGGAGGTCCGCCTGAATACTGATCATTGCGCCTACCTGCAGTGGCTCTATCCAAAAGCTCGTTTCGTGTTTCTCTACCGCAACCCGCTTGATGCTTATCGATCCTATTGCCGCTATGGCCGCGAGTGGTACGACACATTTCCGGACAGGCCCATGTTTACGCCAACGAATTTTGGAAAACACTGGCGAAATCTGGTTGAAAGTTTCATAAGGGATGCAGAGGGACTCAATGCGCTTATGGTGCGTTACGAGGATCTTGTTGCAGGCAACATGCCGCTCGAGACGATAGAAAAGCATCTAAGCATCTCGATAGACCACTCCCTCCTCAAGACCAAAGTCGGCAGTTCGGAGCGGGGGGGTGAGCAGGCCTATGTAAGCAAGCTGGAACGATGGTTGCTGCGGCGTGCCGTGTCACCCATAGCACACCAACTGAATTACGAGTGAAAATCCACATTCTTGATGCCCGCAATGATCAAAGCAGCCCTCGCACCGTTTGTTGTGGTTCCGTATCGCGGCTTGATTGAAACGGCTTGTTAAGGCTGACCTTATGCCTACCGACAAAATCGTTGTATTGATGTATCACCGCGTTGGCACCGCCAACAATGCGTGGGAACAAAAATATTGCATATCTCCCAAGCAGTTCGCGGCACACATGCAAGCCCTGGCCAACTGCGGTATGAACGCGGTTGGAATAGGGGAGTTCATTGACTGGGTCGAGGGAAAAATGGATCTCTCTGAAAAGAGTTTCGTGATCACCTTCGATGACGGTTTCCGCGGGGTACGCGACTACGCCTTGCCGGTTCTTGAGCAGCATGGATGGCCCGCCACCGTGTTCCTGGTGACCGATCTGATTGGCAAGCAGGACGAGTGGACCCAGCCAGTCAATCCGGACGGCAGGACCTATCCTTTACTCGACGCCGACGAGATTCGCGACATGGCTGGACGCGGAATCAGTTTTCATTCACACACCTGCACGCATCCCAGCCTCCCCACACTGGACGATTCCGTTTTGGTGGAAGAGTTGTCCCGATCACGCACGACGCTGCAAAAATCGTTTGCCTTTGACGGCGAGTACCTGGCTTACCCCTTCGGACATCTGGATAACCGTGTGGAACACGCGACTAGTTCCGTGGGCTATCGCGCCGCTTTTTCAACCCAGCCGGGATTCAACCGCCGCGACGTTAATCGCTACCGCATTCGACGACTGGATGTTTTCGGCGCAGACACGCCGGCAATGCTTCTGCGCAAGATGCGACTTGGCACGAATGACGGACGACTGGGAAGTGTGGCCAGATATTACTTAAGCCGCGTGGCAAGTCGTTTTCGCGCAATAAGCTCATGACCGACACATTTGCCTACACAGTCGCGCTCTGCACGCACAACCATGCAGACCGCCTGGTCCGAACATTGAAAGACTTGCGCGCGCTTTCCATGCCAAAGGCTGCATGGGAGCTGCTAATCATCGACAACGGCTGCAGCGATGGCACCCACGAACTGCTCGCACACCACCCGTGGCCGGACGGCTGGCGGATACGTGTGGTGCGGGAAGAAGAATTGGGCCTATCGAATGCGCGCAATCGAGCTATCAGGGAAGCACGCGGGGAATACATCATTTTCATAGACGATGATGAAACGCCAGACGAGGACTGGCTCTGTGCCTACGAGCGTCTAATTGAGTCAAAAGCACCCGATGCTTTCGGAAGTCGCATCCGAGTCATGTTCGAGGATGCCCGCCCTGCCTGGTTACAGGATGACCTGCTGGGCTTTCTGGGCGACGTGGATCGATACCATGAAATTACGCAACTTACCGAGCACAGCACTTCATTTTATGGCGGCAACTTCGGATTTCGTAAGGCTGTAATTGATCGCACGGGGAATTTCGATCCAATGCTTGGCCGCAAGGGTACCGACAACACCGGCGGAGAGGAAGTCGACTTTTATCGGCGTCTGTTGTCCACGGGGTTTAGTGTGTGGTGGACGCCTGATGCGGTGATATACCACCGCATCCAGGCAGCCAAGTTGAATCGCAGCTACTTTCTCGATCTGCATTTTCGCCAGGGAAAAATGGAAGGGAGACGAAATCGGGGAACGAAGAGTCGATTTCCTCCCAAGTATCTATTTGCGCAATTGCTGCGCGCCCTAAAGACGGCGGCGCAAGAGCGCCTGCGCTCAGGGGCGAACAAATCACTCCGCAAGGAAATGAACGCTGCCTACTTTGTCGGCTACGTGGGCGGCTGGATAGCGGGTTAGCGGCAGGGCAATATTCATCTTATATGTAGAGTATCGCTAATGAAGGGGGACATCGGTGTTTCCTATCAACAGCACTGTGTCTTCCGTGATGTTGTTTGTGGCGTTTATTTAGAACACATACATGACAAAACCCAGCTTCGCAATCATCGCCACTGTCCGCAACGAAGCTGGCACGATACGTGATTTTGTCGAATCCCTGTTGTCGCAGAACCGCAAGCCTGACGAGATCGTGATCGTCGATGGCGCCAGCACCGACGGCACCGTTGAAATCCTCGAAGATTACGCGGAACGTGGTGTCCTCCGCATGATCTCGCAGCCATGTAATATTGCTGAAGGTCGCAACCTCGGTATTGCTGCTGCAACCGGTACCCATCTCGCTATCACCGATGCGGGTTGCCGTGTGGATCCGGATTGGCTGAAACAGATCGAGCGCTGCTTTGAAGCCGACTGCAAACCAGACGTGGTTGCAGGCAATTTCAGTTTCGAAACGCACACTCCCTTCGAAGAAGCAGTGGTGTACGCCACTTTCCAGCCGAATCGCGACCAGACCGAAACCGCGCGCTTCTACCCCTCAAGCCGTTCGGTCGCATTCACCAAGCTCGCCTGGGAAAAAGCCGGGGGCTACCCGGAATGGCTGTATGCCGCGGAAGACACGCTGTTCAACATCCGCATGCGGCAACTGGGGATGCGCTTCGTGTTCTGCCGCGACGCCATCGTGCGCTGGCGCCCCCGCGAAACCTGGCGTGCGCTGGCCAGGCAGAGAATCAATTTTTCTCGCGGCAATTCGCGAGTGGGCATCGGCACTTCCGGTTACCTCACCAATCTTCAGGTGCACGGTCTGTTTCTGCTGCTGCTTTTGGGGAGCGTGTGGTTTGTGCCCTTGCTGGCCGCTGCACTCGCAGTGGCCGCCTGGCACGTTTATCGGCACTTGTGGACACAGGCCAGCAAAACCACTGCCGACAAGGGCTGGAGGATGCGCCTGCGCGTCCTTGCGGTGATGGAGTTCGTACGCGTCGTCAACCTATATGGCTTTTTGCGTGGACGTTGGGATCGCCTGTCCGACCCGTCCTACATGACCCGTCAAACCGACTATATGGGGGTGGCCTCGGTTGACGACCTCGATGCCCCTGACTCCCTTCCTACCAATCGCAGAAAGCAACTGCAACTACCCCCCGATCGCGGCGTGCTGGGCGTCGAAGCCCTGGCGTTGCTTACCGGTGCCTGCGGCCTCATCGCCTGGCTCGCTGCCGGCGATGCGCGCTGGGCCGGCATCCTGCCCGCGATGGGGGTGGCGGGCCTGGGGTCGGCAGCGCTACTCGCTAAATCGCTGCTCGATTTTTCACAAACCGGGCCGCGCATGCGCGATGAAGTGCTCACCCATTACCGGCGCTACACCCTGTTTGCACTGGCACGCCTGACCGCCTGGGCGTTCGCGCTGATGCTGTTCACCGGCGGCGCGGGGGTATTGCTGTACTTCATGCTCAACACAGTGCTCGGCGCAACGTGGTCGGCGGGCTTGGCCTTCATTGCCGCAATCCTGGGCGTGCTGGGCGCGTTCTCACTGCAATTTATCCGCAAGCTGCGCTTCAATCCTGGCCTGCTGGTGGCATCGATGCATTACCGCATGAGCCGACTGTACCGGCTGTGGCAGTGGATGAGCCCGGCTTTCATCACGGTCCTGCAGGCGGGCGCCATGGGTCTGGTCGGACTGCTGCTCGCAGCCGCCAGTTGGCAATTGTCAAGGGAAGGCCGTATCGGCGACCTGATGGCGCTGTGGGCAGCAATGCTGTTCTTTGCGGGAACGATCACCTGGACGGGCTGGCAGCCGAAGGCACGCGCACCGCGCAAACAGCCGACGCGCGCAGAAGATGCGCCGCCCAACATCCTGATGATCGGCTCCGATACGCTGCGCGCCGACCGCCTGGGCGCACTGGGCTATCGCCGCGCGCTGACCCCGAACATCGATGCGCTAGCCGCGGCCGGCACCCTGTTTTCCAACTGCTATGTTCCGTGCGCGCGTACCGCCCCCAGCCTGATCTCGATGCTGACGGGCACTTGGCCGCACACCCATGGCATCCGCGACAACTTTGTTCCCGACGAGGATACGCGCCTGAAAGTCGACGCCCTGCCCACCCTGCTGAAACAGGCGGGCTATCGCACAGCCGCGCTCTCGGACTGGTGCGGTGGCGACATGGGCAAGTTTTCCTTCGGCTTTGATTACACCGACCTGCCGGAAGACCAGTGGAACCTGAAATACCTGATTCGCCAGGGTCCAAAGGACCTGCGCCTGTACCTGTCACTGTTCACCCACAACCGGCTGGGACGACTGATGCTGCCCGAGCTGTACTACCTGGGCGGGGTGCCGCTGACGCAGCCTTTGGGCAAGCGCGCGCGGCGGCTGGTGTCGCGCCTGGCAGAAAGCCCGCAACCGTTTTTTCTCAACGTGTTCTATTCCACCACCCACCCGCCGTTTGCATCGGAATGGCCTTGGTACACACGTTTTGCCGATCCAGCCTATAAGGGTGAATCCAAGTTCGCCATGGCACGCCTGACCGACCCGTTCGACATCATCCGACGCCAGGGCGCCCCCAAGGCGGAATTCGATCTCGACCAGATCATCGATCTGTATGACGGATGTGTGGCGGAATTTGACGATGAAGTGGGCAAAATGCTGGCACACCTTGAAGCCTGCGGGCTGGCTGATAACACGATCGTCGTCGTCTATTCGGACCACGGCATGGAGTTTTTCGAGCACGACACCTGGGGCCAGGGCAATTCGGCTGTCGGCGAAGCCAGCCCGCGCATCCCTTTGGTGATCCGCGACCCGAGCCTGCCTGCCAGAGGGAAGATCGACGATGTCGTTCGCACGATCGATCTGGCCCCGACGCTTCTGGAATTATGCGGCCATCCCACAACCAGCAATATGGACGGCGTGTCGCTTGTCAATTGCATGGGGCCAGACCGTGCCTGCCCGGAGCTCGATGCGTTCAACGAGACTGGCATCTGGATAGCCGATATTCCGGGGCTGCCGGAAACACATCTGCGCTATCCTAACCTGCTTGAACTGATCGAGGTTCCGAATCGTGGCAGCGGAACGCTCGCCATCAAACCCGAATACTGCGAAACCATCTTCGCTGCCAAGGACCGCATGATCAGGCGAGGCCGTTGGAAACTCGTCTATCAACCCCTCAGCCAGGGTCATCTGCTTCAGCTCTTCGACGTTGTGGAGGATCCGATGTGCATTAAGAACCTGATTGACCAGCATGCCGATATTGCCGCCACGCTGTGGGAGAGTCTGTACAGATGGATCAGACATAATCGCGATACGGAGAATTGACCGTGGTCTCCATGTAAATCTATTTGGCTCACACTCAATGCACTATGCCGACGACTCGCTTCCAGGCGACGGACCTGGGCAGTCAATACCCAATATCGCCTTTGTAGGTAATATCCAAAATGCTATTTTGTGTGCTTTGTCGTGAAACTAGGCGTCCTTGGGCGCCACGTAATTGGGGCCGGGCCGACTTTCCGATATGCCCATTCCAAATCACAAATGGAGATGATGTCGCGTCATGAAACAACTTCACGTCGTTGGCAGCTTTCCGGTCGGCACCCACACCTTCGTCCTTTGGCAAATGGTCGGCGCGCATGCCCTCGGGCATCAGACTGCTGTCCTCGCGGCAAACACTGGCAACGACTCCGGCCATCAGCTGGCCAAACAACTCGGACTGGACGAACACACCGCGATTTATGCAAATTACCGGACAACCACGCCATGGCGACCAGACCTGCGAAGATTCACGCCGGCCGTCGCGCGCGCTGCGAATAAAGCCCTTTATGGCCGCATGCTCGCAGAACGTCGCAAGAGCTTTTTCTGCAAACTGATCTCGATGCCGGAGATCCGGCAAGTGGACCTTGTACAAGTACATTTCATCAATTGGGCAATCGACGTAGGCATTCCACTCGCCAGACTCCTCGGCCTGCCTTGTGTAGTGACCGCACATGGCGCAGTCGCCGACACCCCCGTTGAATTTTTGCGATACACACAGGAAAACGCCGACGCGATCGTAGTCGTGAGCGAAAGTGAGCGACAGACGTGGATTGACCTTACCGGCTCTGACCGGAAGCTGCATCGGGTCTGGAATGGGCTGCCCATCAATGGTCCACTGCAGCGAACAAGCAAACAGCCCGGCTCCACCTTGGAGCTCGTGACAATTGGCAGACTCTCTCCAGAAAAGCGGGTGGACGACATTGTGAAGGCGGTGGCCAAACTGCGTGAAAGTGGATTTGAGTGCAATCTGACAATCTTTGGAGACGGCCCACTCCGAAAAGACCTGGAGTCGCAAGTAATGCACCTCAACCTCGCTGACCGTATTCGCCTGAAAGGAATTGTTCAGCATGAAAAGGTAATGGAACAATTGGCGACCGCGGACATGCTGATCCATGCAGCGGATGTCGAACCGTTCGGGCTTGCCATGATCGAGGGCATGGCGGCAGGATTGCCCGTAGTTGCCGCGCGTTCAAACGGTGCTGCTGAAATCCTCGTTCACGGAACGACCGGATTCCTCTACGAACCAGGTGATGTGGACAGCATAGTCCAGCACATCATCCGTTTGGCAAAGGATGAATCCTTGAAAACCACGATGGGACGTGCTGGCAGGCAGCGGGTTGAGCACGAATTCTCCCTCGATGCGCACATGGGCAACATGGAGCGGATCTGGGCCAAGGCCCTAAGCGAACATGCTTCCAATAAACGCAGCTTTTCCGCACCAACCCCAATTGAGGGATGCAAAACATGAGCAGACTGAATAACCTGGCAAGCAAAGCCGCCGAAAAAATGGGCTTCACAGTAATGCCTACGTGGCGACTACAGCACTACGAAGCAGCGGAGCATCTTCGTCATTTGTTTGATTTATACGAAGTCGACCTTGTCATGGATGTGGGCGCTAACGTCGGACAGTACCGAGACTTCCTTCGTCTGCACGTCGGGTACAAAGGCTGGATCGCCAGCTACGAGCCAGTTCCCGAGGCCTATGAAAAGCTACTTGAACGCAGCCAGGACGACACCCGCTGGCGAGTGTTTCAAATGGCACTAGGCGCCAATCATGGTACCGCAATGTTCAATGTTTCTGTCGCAAGCACACTGAGCTCCTTTCACAAGCCGGATTTTTCAGAAAGCGCTCATGCTTCTCAGAAGCGTGAGACGCTGAAAGAAATTGAAGTTGCTGTCGATACGGTCGACCGCCAACTGCCTGGCCTTCTTCAAGCTCTCCCGGCCAAACAGCCATATCTCAAGATGGATACGCAGGGTTACGATCTCGAAGTCGTCCGTGGTGCCAAGCAATCCTTAGATCAATTCGTCGGCTTGCAGTTCGAGGGGTCGGTCGTACCTCTCTATCAGGGCATGCCTCCTTTTACGACCATGTTAACAAGCCTGAATGACCGTGGCTTCGTTCTTTCCGACATGTTTCCCGTCACCAAGGATCGCTCTCTTCGCCTAATCGAATTCGATTGTGTGATGGTAAAAAACTAATCCGACCCGGGCGCATTTAGCCAATGGTGATCTGAAGACCCTCATGAAAACCTGCACAGAAATTAAGCGCAGCGACAATAAATGTTCATGGCCAGTTGCGGCAGCCGGAGATTTACGGATGAGACGAAAATCTCGCAAGACGGTGGCAAATCACATTTACTAGATAATACGAGTCCATGAACAAGAAACCCGTAGTCTGCTTCATCACCAACAGTTGCGGCGACTGGGGTGGCGCGAGTCGCGTGCTTTACACCAATCTGTGGCAACTCGACACCACCCGATTAGATCCTGTTCTGGTACTGCCTTGCAGGGGCCCGATCGAACCCGAATTGAATGCGCACGGGTTGCGCTTTGAAGTCTGGTCACCCTTTACCGAACCTGGATCCCCTCTCGTTTATTTGAGAGCCCTCTGGAAGGCATGGCGGTTTTTCCGTAAGGAGCGGGTTGAAGTAATCCATGTCAACGGCTCGAACTTCTGGCGGCCGGCTGAGTTACTCGCTGCAAAGCTCGCCGGCATTCCCATCCTCGCGCATTACCACGTCATCAATCACAGCCCGTCGCCGGCAATGCGCTGGTGCCGCGCAGCGATCGCGGTATCGCGCTATACGGCTGAACAGTCTGGCCCCCCGGGTCTGGCCAAGCCGGTAATTTACAACCCGATCAGCCTTGCACGCTTTGATGCAGGCCATAGCCTGCGCAGCGAACTGGGCCTCACCGAAACCGACATCGTGATCGCTTTTCTCGGGCAAATCCGCGAAATCAAGGGCGTAGCCGATTTCATCAAGATGGCTCGCGCCATCGATGCGCCGAACGCACGTTTTTTGATCGCTGGGGAATGTCGCGATCCGAAAAAATTCCCCGGTAGCTATAGCCCCACTGACCTTGAGCAACTGGCGGGTGGTGATATACGCATCCGCTATATCGGTTACCGCAAAGACGTGGAAAACGTCTACCATACCGCGGACATTATTGTTGTTCCGTCGCGCTGGCAGGAACCGCTCGGACTCATCAACCTGGAAGCCGGCGCCTGCCGCAAACCGGTCGTTGCCACGAGGGTGGGTGGCATCCCTGAAGTCATCGAAGATGGGGTAAACGGCTATCTGGTCGAGTCTGGAGATGTCGAGTCCCTGGCCACCCGGGTTCACGCATTGATTGCCAACCCGTCACTGCGCGAAACAATGGGAGAGGCAGGTCGAGCCATGGTGGAGCAGTCGTTTACTACCTACCCTGTGCGTGAGTTTGAGGCGTTGTTGCTAAGCTGCGCAAATCAATAAGGCATCGCTGCATAATTGCCTTGCACCTTATCGTCAGTAACACACGGTGCAGATTCAGATTCCATGTATGGCGATTCAGTCAACGACGATTCAATCCGGACAGAAGCGGCAGTAGGGATTTTTCGGTGAGCCGATTTTGGGCGGATCGAGCTGGGGGGCTACCTCAGATTGGGTTGTCGGCTTATCGGCCTTGGCAACTTCGCTCTCCGCCTCCTTGGGGGATTGTTCATCCCCAATCTTGTCATCTGGCTTATCCTCGACCTTGGATTCCTTGGCGAGAGTGTTTTTATCGACTGCTTCAGGATAGGGCAACTTCCCCCCTAACTCCGTGTAGCGACGTTTGAGACCATTGGATTGGGGGTTGATTTTAAGTCCCTCGGTCACCGTCTCCAGGGCCTTTGTCTTGTTGCCCGACTCTTTGTAAAAATCAGCAACCGCAATAAAGACATCGGGGGAATCAAATTTATAACGCAAAGCCTTGTGGTACTCCGCCGCGGCTTCCGCATTTCTGCCCATCAATTTCAGGGCGCGCGCCTTGCCCACATGGACTTCGCCGCGCATTGCATAGTCCTCCTGGGTGGCACTTAAAACGTAGTCAAAACCCGCGATCGATTTCCCCAAGTAATATCCCATCTCACGCTTATTCTTCATTGACGCGTAGGCGCGGTCAATAAAACGCAAGCCATCACAATAATGGTGCATGTGTACCGCATTCTTACGATCGCTGTGATCCAGTCGGGAATAAACGCGGGCTTTGCACATGGCCTGCTCTGCTGGCGTGGCCGTGAAGGGAAGGATGGCCCAACTCGGCATGGATATCAGCAGCAACGCACTTAACCAGAATGCCCTCATTTTTTGTCGCTCCTTTTCATATTCAAGGATAAAGCATGAGTCTTGTCCGCTACCTTTTCCCATGCAAATTCAGTCTGTACGCGTTTCCAGCCGCACTGTCCCATTTCCACAACTTCGTCCTTACCAGAAAGCAATCGAACCAGCGCATTTGCCACTGCCTTGACCGAGTTGCCATCAACGCGTAGACCAGTTAAGTCATTATGCACTGCAGCCGCGGTACCGCCAGCATCACCCGCAAGGACAGGTTTACCACAGGCGCTGGCCTCGATAAACACCATGCCGAATCCCTCATTGTCACCGTCGATTTCGCGGTTGGGCATGGCAAACACGTCGCAGGCATTCATCCAGCGCGGCAGGTCGGCCTCACTTACCGGACCTATCCTGTGGACGATGCCTTGGACATTATGTTCCGCGATCAGGCCATCGAGGTAATCGGCGTCTTCACCGATACCCGCGATGACGTAACGTAGCGGGAAGCCTTCGGCGTGTAATTGCGCCACGGCGCGGATCATCTGATCGAAGCCCTTGCGGCGCGACAGGCGGCCGACCGAGAACACCAGTTTGTCGTCGGGGCGGATACCCAGGCCTTCACGTAGTCCGCTTACGTCCAGCCCTGGTCTGAAGACCGACACATCAACCCCAGGGTAAATAATGGTGATGTCCGCCTCGTCGACGTCCATTTTCAGCAGCGTGTCGCGCGTGTGCTCGCTATTCGCGATGACCCGGTCAGCGTGGCGCAAGGCAAAGCGCATCGCCTTGTATTTTCCTCCACGCCCCCACGTGGTCAACTCCTCACCGTGGGCGTAGATCACGACTGGACGTAAGGTCAGGCGCGCGACCAGCCAAGCAACGAATCCCTCTGGAAGGGCGCGAAAGGCATGGATGGCGTCGAAGCGATGCGTGACCGACAGCCACAATGCCTTGAAGAAGAAGCGTGCATACATCACCAAAGATTCAGGACGCAGCCAGGCCACGCGCTTGAGACTAAGACGATGAATGGTATTGGGATGAACAGCGTCGACCGTATCCGCACCCGGCACGTCGGCGGTGACAATGTGAATTTCCTTGCCGCCGAGGCGCTTGTAGACTTCGGCCGCCCACACGGCCGTGCCGCCCTTGGTAGGAAGGAACAATTCCGTCAGCACCAACAGGCGGTTCACGCATTCATCCTTTCAGCATCGACAATACATCGCGCAGGCTGCGCCAGCCTGGGCGCGCCGCCAGCGTGGGCAATACGGCCTTGACTGCAGCAATGCGCTGGCCGTTTTTGCTCAACGCGCAGCCAAGGTTGTAGCGGGCGCTCTGCATCCGTGCGGCCACGCCGCGGCTGACCGGCGCCGGGAAATTTTCCGCCAGCCGCGCCAGGTCGATCAGCGTGCGTACGTTCTCGCGCTGCGCGGCCACCGGATTGCGCCGCGTGGCGCTGCCAGCGTGGATCACATAGATGCCGAGGCTTTGGCACACCACGCCGATGCGGCGGCTTTTAGCCACCAGGCGGGTGAGGAAATGCACGTCCTCGCACACCTTGAAGCCGGTGGGGTAGCCGCCCAGTTCGACAAAACGAGCGCGCGGCACCGAGAGGGTATGCGTGTCGCCGAAATGGTCGGCGACGAACGCGGCCAACTCGGACGGCGTCTCCATCACCACCCGCGTTGCGCCGGCGGCCTTGGCCAGCATCACGCGGCCAGACTCATGCTGCGCCATCGAGGTTCCGAGCAGGCTGCCGGCATCGTCGCGGTACTCGTAGTCACCCGTCAAAAAGTCCAGCCCTGGATCGTCCGCTATCCATTCTGCGTGCAGCTTCAGCCGGTCCGGGGCGTACCAGTCGTCGGCATCCAGAAATGCCAGCCACTCGCCGTTAGCCGCAGCCGCACCCGCGTTGCGGGCAACCGAGACGCCGCTATTGTTCTGCTGGATCAGCCGCACCGCGTCGCCGAACTGGCGTGCAACTTCGGCCGTGGAATCGGTCGAGCCGTCGTCGATCACGATGATTTCGTGCGCCGTGCAGCTTTGCGCACGCACGGAGTCGATTGCGCGCGCCAGCGTGCCCGCAGCGTTGAATGCAGGAATGATGACCGAGAAGCGCGGACTCATGCTGACCGCCCCAGCAAGGCTAGTGGCAGCGCCAGGCCCGTGAGTCGTGCCATCCGGCGAAACCGCGGGAGCTCGTCCAGGCGGGCGCGCCAGGCGACAAGACGCGGCAGCAGCCGGGTTTCGATCCAGTCCGGGTTGCGCGCCCGGATCGCGTGTGCAAGTTCAAGTGGGGACAGAAAACGCACATTCGGGCAAGTTGCAAGGACTGCGTTCAAACCGGCTTCAAGGGTTGCCAGGCTGGCGTCTGGCGCCTGCAGAAAATTGAAGCGATGGGTCTCCGTCAGGCAGGCGCGGCCCTGCCGGGTGCGCGCGAGCAGGCCTTCCACCAGGCGCTGCGAGGCGTGACCCAACGCGGGCTCGAAGTACACGTCGCGCACAAGATAAGTTTGCCCCGCGAGTGAACGCTCACCCGTCAGCATCGTTGCATCCACGCAGGCGGGCTGGCCCACGGCATTGCGGCAGGTGGCGCGACGCCCGGGCGTGATGATGACGTCGACGCCGGCTGTTGCCCAGGCGGCTTCGACCGCGTCGTTCCAGACAAAAGTCGTTGCCACCGCCGCTGCCGGCGCTTGGCCGAATATCGCGGCATAGTCGGCCGCCTCACAGGCTGCGGATTGATGGATGTCGGCCGGATCAAGCGGGCGCGACGGCAGGCTGGATGCATCGACCCAGCGGCTTTGCAGAGGGGAAGGCAGGGCTTCAGTCGATGCGGGTTCGGGTGAGGTGAGCCAGTCGCGCACATCGGGATCCGTTCGAGCTGCAGCCAGCAGCGCCGCTGGCCAATAGTGACACTGGCCATGCAGTTGCGGGGCAAATACGCCGGCCTCGATCCCGTCGGTCAGGGCGGTGCGTACGGCATCGAAGGGGGCGTCGGCCAGGCGCATGGCATGGTATTCGGTGCCGCCAGCAGCGGCGATCCGCTCGCCGTCCGGAATCTCCAGCACCACGCCCAGCGTCATCACCGCCGGCCGGCCGCTGCGGTCGCGCAGGCGCTGCAGCAATCCGGACAGGCGGCGCAACGCGTCGGCCTGCTGCCCCGGGCCGGCGCCCCAGTCGTCGCTTTCGATAATGAGCACGGGACATTTCAGGACCGGCTCGCGCCAGCGCGCAATCAGCGGGCCGGCAAAGGCCAGCAACACGCCCGCCCACAATACCAGCGGCATCGCGAAAGCAAGCGCCAACACCGTCATCAATATCCCATCCTGGCGGCCACGTCGGCCACCTGCGGCAGCACGCGTTCGATCTTGTCCCGGTTGCGGCCGTCCTTCCATTTGTCCAGGCGGATTTCGGAGAAGGCGTTGTAGGGGATATCGAGCACCTCGGCGCAGTGCGCCTGCAGGCGCGAATCGAAGCTCAGGCCACAGCCTTCGAACACCCGGCGAAAGGTGACGACTGGATCGCGCAGGAAATCCTCGTAGAACACCTCGACCCATTGCCCGGGCGGGACGACCGCCTTTGCGTCGAGGATGGCCTGGTTGATGGCGTTGTATTGAAACGCGGCGACGTCCTCGACCGGCGCGTCCAGATAATTGCGCCATCCCTCGGCGAGGAAGAAGCACCACTGATGGAGTTGCCCGTTCTCTACCGCCACCGTCGCCGGCAGGTCGTTCGACCAGGTGGCGAATTCGTCGGGCTTGCGCCAGCCCTCGATCAGCGAATTGAGGTTGTCGCCCGGACTCCGCTTGACGAAGACGAACACGGCGCCGGAAAACAGCGCCTGCAGATAAGGCACGCACAGGCCATTCTGGTTGTTCTTGTCGACCCAGCGATGCTGTCCGGTCCAGCTGTAAAAATAGCGGCTTACGATGTCGCGCTCGCGGTCGCTGGCATCGCCAGCGACCAATGCATGGGTGTCCCAGTGCTTGTCGGCTAGCGGATGCAGGGCCGTCCAGTAATCGTGGGTTTCACGCTGCAGGCTGCCGATCTCGTCAGATTCGGACAGCGTCTTATAGACCAGCGTGGTGCCGGCACGCGAACAGCCAACCACGATGATCGGACGCTGCGCCGACGGGCGAGTGAGCGCCCAACGCGCACTGCGCACGCCGCGTTGAAAGCGCCGCGCGTGCCAGGCAAGGGTTTTTCTTACTTTGACCAGGAATTCACTCAACTGACTTGGCTTTCTGACAATATGGCAAATGTTAGCGGATTCAATAAACAGGATTCGTGCCAAACCGGCAAGCCCGTTAATATCGAGCCTTGATTATCCCGCATCACTCTGACACACGACACCATGGATGGCATTTTTGGCTGGCTGGGCGACAACGGCGCACATCAGGACTTGATCCGGCACATGGGGGGCGCTGCCCGCCTGTCGCCGGAGGGGCTGCTGCACGAACATAGCAGCCAGATGCTTGGGGTGGCGGGATGCTCGCGTTTCGGCAAGGCCCAGATTCACGTAGAAAACGGGCTGGCGGCCGCGTTGCATGGCCGCCCGCGCTTTGTGGACGACGAGCTGGCGTTCATCGCTCGCGACCGGAGCCCAGCCGTGGCGGTGGCGCACGGCTGGGTGCGTTTTGGAGAAAAACTGCCGACCCTGATGCAGGGCAATTTCGCGTTTGCCGTACTGGAACCGATCAAGAAGAAAGCTTTCATGGCGCTTGACCGCACAGGCGCCGAGCGCCTGTGCTATGCCAAGCATGGCGGCCAATTGGTGTTTGGCAGCAGTGCGCAAAGCGTGGCGGCCCACCCGGCCATCGGTCGCACCATCGACCCGCAGGCAATCTATGACTATCTGTACTTCCACGCCATCCCCGCGCCGCGCAGCCTGTATCAGGGCGTGCACAAGCTCCTGCCCGGACAATACCTTACGCTGAAAAACGGCCAAATCAGCACCGGTTTTTACTGGCAGGCCGATTACACGCCGGTCGATGCCGGCTTCGATAGCCACCGCCGCGATTTTCGCAGCGTCCTGGACCAGGTGGTGCGCGATGCCGATGCGCCAGGCACTGCGGCATTTCTCTCCGGAGGAACGGACAGTTCGACCGTGGTAGGCGCCCTCACTACCGCGCGCGGCGCACCGGTCGACACTTTTTCCATTGGCTTCGACGCCGACGGCTTCGACGAGATGGAATATGCGCGTTGCGCGGCCGAGCGGTATGGCAGCAACAGCCATGAGTATTACCTGAAGCCTGCCGATATCGTGACCGCAATCCCCGTCATCGCGCGCGTATACGACGAGCCTTTCGGCAACGAATCTGCGGTGCCAACCTATTTTTGCGCCAGGGCCGCGCGCGAAGCCGGCTTCGAACGGATGTTCGCTGGCGACGGCGGCGATGAAATCTTCGGCGGCAACGCGCGCTATGCCAAACAGCGTCTGTTCGAGGCCTACGCCCATGTTCCCGCCCTGCTGCGGCACGGGCTGATCGAGCCAATTACCAAGCTGCCGGGGCTATCGGACCGGTTCCCGCTATCCAAGCTGAAGAGCTATGTTGCACAAGCCAGGGTCGGCCTTCCGCTGCGACTGGAAAGTTACAACTTCCTGCACCGCACTCCGCTCAATCATATTTTTTCCGCGGATTTCATCAAGGTCGTCGATCCTTTGTCGGCAGATGCCGCCCTCACTGAAGTCTACGAGCGCACCGCATCGGACCATTACATCAATCGCATGATGCACCTGGACCTGAAGTTCACCCTGGCCGACAACGACCTGCGCAAGGTCGGCACCATGACCGAGGCAGCGGGCATCGAAGTACATTACCCCCTGCTTGACGACCGAATTGTCACTTTCGCCAATCACCTGCCCGTCGATTACAAGGTGCGAGGACAAAAGCTGCGCTGGTTCTTCAAGCAGGCGCTCGCCGACCTGCTGCCGGAAAAGATCATCAACAAGAGCAAGCATGGATTCGGCCTGCCGTTCGGTGTGTGGAGCACGCAATACGCCCCGCTCGGTGAACTCGTCGGCGACAGTCTGGCCGACTTCAAGCAGCGCGGCTGGATCCTGCCGGCGTATCTCGACCACATGCTAGCCATGCAGCGTGGACCGCACGCCAGCTATTACGGGGTAATGATCTGGGTGACCATGATGCTGGAGCGCTGGCTGCAGGAGAACGGTCATTGAGCCCCCGTCTTCTAATCCCCATATGGCCACGATCAGGGCGCGCCATTGCGTAGCCGCTTGACCACCTGTGGATTTTCCAAAATGAATCGGTTCAGCTTCGTCCTGAGTTGATCCAGATGGTGCGGCATGGATGCCGGATCGAGCTTGACACCAAACCCTCCCGACTCGCGACTTTTCCCGCATTGCCTATCGAGCATGGCGGCAAGCATCAGGTCGCCGAGTTCGGCGCGGTAGTGTGCCGGCTCCCAGAACCATTCGAGTTCTGAACGTCTGTCACCGGGCAACGGCGGAGGTTCGGTCGAGAAGCGATTGACGGTATTGAAATCCCAAAGCGGGACGTCATACTCCGCAGCGATGTATGCCAACTGCCGCTTCCATTCCTCGAATAGGGGCCACTTCCCAGCCATCTCGATCTGTATCAGGTAATCAGTGTGGTACGGATTGATAAACAGCACCACCTCAACATCATGGGCGTTCGCCCAGTCAAGGAAGCGCCGCAAAGCCTGCAGAGGCATGGCGAGTTGGCCGTGCACATTCAGAATACCGATTTCGTTTTGCTGCAGGCGTTTTCTGACCTCAAGGTTTTTTTGCCTGAAAAGTACGGCCTGCCCCTCGTTGCGAATGATCGGGCGATAGTCGAGCGCGGGGTTGAAGCCATCCTCGCGGCGCGTAGCCGAATTTGCGTCCCGCTGCGAGGCAACCGTCACGAATGAATCTCCGAGAGCCACCAGCGAGAAAAGCCCGCTCAAAACATCCTCGGCCACTTGCATATTCAGGGCTGCACCGAATCCATCTTCCCGTCCTGAGTCGAGCCTGCCCTCAAAAGTCTTTCCAAGGCGATCCCAGTTGACCTTGCCCATTGGCTTTGAAGCATCGACGACAAAGTCGAGAAAGTCGACGCCGAAGAGGACGCGCCTTGCATTACCGCTTTCAACCGCATGCTGGACGTAACGTGTTTGCATGAACACGTCGGAGCCTGGAATGCCTGCATTGAACACAGGCCGGTCTGCCGTCTCCCAACATGCGCCTTGTGGATTCAACCCAATCTCAGGCCGGGAGTTGCCGCCGATGACCACTTTCGGCCTGGCTCGCGATGCCATGTAGGGCTTGATCACGCGAACTCTCTCGGAGGACGCTGGCTTGAGTTCATTTAACCTGGCGATGCGAGGGGTACCGAATAGTCCGTATGGGTCGACCAGGTAATTGAATCCCGCAGCAACCAGGCTGGCGAGCAGAAATGTTGCCGCAAGAAGCGCTAAAAAACGTTTGTGCGGGTTTGCGCGGCTCATGGCTCAGAACTGGAAATACAGAAATTCGGAGATTCTGCTCATGGCGAAAACGCCTAAAGCTGCAATTACCCCGGTAGCAACTGCCCAACTGACGCTTGGATTCCAGCTCAGTGCCAGGTGGAGCCGCCTCATAAGACTGAGTTCGCTCTTACCGTCTGCCTGGTGCATGTGAATCACGGGCTCGAATCGATGCATGACTTGTTGCGTGTTCGGCATTGCCACCACCACTGTCAGCAGGAGGGCAATCCAAAGCCAGGTAAAAATGAACTGGCTGCCGCCGCCCAGATAGCGCGTGAAACCCAGTTCAGCAAGCAACGGCCATGTTCCACCCAGTTTGGCCGCAATCGCGTTCGGCACAGCGATGCCGTTCATGCCTGCCATTCCCTGCAGCATTTCCAGCGCCGCGTCGAAGCTGCTTGCACGGAAAAACACCCAGCCGACCACTACCGCCAAAAATGTCGCCAACCAGGCGAGCAGTTTCCCAAGGCCTGGGGGCATCCAGGGTGTGGGCAAGAGCCGGTTTACAAAATGGCTCCACGCGTGGTTAATGCACAGATAGAAGCCGTGCAAGCCTCCCCAGACAAGGAAAGTCCAGCCTGCTCCATGCCAAAGTCCGCCAAGCAACATGGTGACCATCAGGTTGGTGTATCGACGAACAACGCCTTTGCGGTTGCCACCCAAGGCGAAATACAGGTAATCACGCAGGAAGCGTGACAGCGTCATATGCCAGCGGCGCCAGAACTCGATAATGCTGGTTGCCTTGTATGGCGAGTGGAAATTAAGCGGCAACTTGACTCCGAACAAGCGCGAAAGCCCGATTGCCATGTCGGAATAACCTGAGAAATCAAAATAGAGTTGGAACGTATAGGCCAGTGCGCCGCCCCACGCCTCAAAAAATGTCAGGGGCTGCCCAAGCGCGGCAGCATCAAATACGGGAGTCGAGTATTGCGCGACGCCATCTGCAAGGACTGTCTTCTTGAAAAGGCCAATGACGAAGATGGTCAGACCGACGGAAACATGGTCCCAGTGCATGCGGTAGGTCTGCGCCTGCGCGAACTGCGGCATCATTTCCTTGTGATGCAGCACCGGCCCCGCGATGAGATGCGGGAAGTAGGTGACAAAGAGCCCGTAATGGATGAAGTTACGTTCCTTCACCTCGCCCCGGTATGCATCAACCAAAAATGCGACCTGGGTGAAGGTGAAGAAAGAAATGCCAAGTGGCAGGAGGACTTCTTCAAGTTGCCAGGTCGTGCCCAACAACTGATTTGTGTTGATCAGGAAGAAATTTGCATACTTGTAATAGGCAAGGAGTGCAAGATCACCGCTGATGGCTGCAATCAGCAATCCCTTCGCCCAGGTCAGTCTGCCGCGATGATGCTCCCGTGAAATGGCCGAGCCCATCGCAAAATTGAACAGAATGGAGCCGATTAGCAGGCTGACGTAAGCGGGATTCCACCAGCCATAAAAGAACAGGGATGCCGCGAACAACCAGAGCGCGGCTAGGGAACGGCTATAACGGCCGATGGCGAAGAATGCCGCGAAGGTGAACGGAAAGTAGAAAAATAGAAACGCGTATGAATTGAACAGCATGACTTCAGCGTTATTTCCGGCGCAAGGATTTCATAAACCCGGAGCCAGGATGCACGGCTTGGGGCCCATGATTCGTGCAGGCGAACATGTCCAATTCATGCAAACAATGAAACCGCCTACTTACGTTCCCACGCGGGCGGTTTGACCCAACGTGCCGAAGGATGCATGTACGGCTCATTCGCAACCTTTTCCTTACGATGGATAGTCTTATCCAGCACGCCGGAAAACTTTGCCGCCAGCACAAGCATGATCATCAAATGGTAGGTCAGATCGAAGTAAGCCAGTCCGAGGAATGCGCCCCCGGCCCCGTAACCGACCAAGCTGACCTGGATCATCGCCGCCAAGTCAGCCGCCCATTTTCGCTCGGGGTCGCTCTTGCATTCTCGAATCACCTGGTTGGCACGCAGCCAAGCGAACACGGCAAGCAGGATGAACATGCCGAATCCGATGAAGCCGTGCTCGCCCATTACCTCGAAGTAGATGCTGTGCACATCGTGCACCCGGAATGGCTCGGGGGCATACTGGCGGAAGGTCGGCGCCCGGAACATCTCGTATCCGCCGCCTGTGATCCGGTCCTTCGCTACGTTGAACGCGGTGTGCCAAGCGTTGATGCGGCCCAGGGCCGAGTCGTCCTGCTCATAGGTCTTGATCGTATTCATGCGGTCATACCATGCCTGTGGCATCACCGAAGCCATGATTGCAACCGCAACTGCCATGTAGATGGTCATGACGAGCTTGTGACGGCTCTTGAACCACAAAAACAATCCCATGGCAGCCATTGCCACCAGCCCGCCGCGTGACTGGCTGCCGATGGCAGCAACGCCTGACAACACCATCGCTGAGGCCAATCCGAAGCGAACCCATTGCTGAGTCGCTTGGAGATGCAGATACCGGATCAGGGGAATAAGCATCACCAGCACCAGCGCCATTTCGTTGTTTCCACCGAAAAAGGTGCCGGCCGGGCCTTGAACCTTGAACTGCCCGCCATGCATGATGGTGAATATGCCGCCCTTGACCCCGTAATAACCCAGGGACAAGGCGATGATCCAGATCATCCAGTGCAGATGCTGGCGTTCCTTGATGATGATGGCCGTGAGAAAAACCATGAGCTGGATTTTCCAGACCTTGTTCCATTGCAGCCATGCCAAGTCAGAATAAAATGCAAAAAAAGTGGTGATCAACATCCAGCCGATGAACATCAGCAACAGTATGGTTTCGCGTGTCCAGACCATTTCCTTCTTCTCTCGCGAGAACACGAAGGCGGTGATGGTGACGATGGCAGTGATGAATGCGAACGGGAAATCGTAGGCGAAGCCCCAAGTCTGACGGTGCGGGTTCATGTAGCCGAGCCAGCACCACAGCATGATGCCGATCCAGGGCCGCTTGAAAATGAAGGGCAGAGCGCCGAAGACAATCGCGGTAACCAGTATGTCTCTCATGTGTTCTGTTCCTGTGCTGTCACACTCGTAAACCAGCTGACTCTGCGGGGCAAGGCCACGCCTGCCAGCATGCCTGAAGCCAACCGGGTATCCAATGCCCGTTCATGGCGCAGGCCACGATCCTTGACCTGATACAGACGGCCCTTGCCCGGTTGCTTTGAGCCAAGCTGTTCGCCCTTGGCAAGCCGTGCAACGGCTTCAGCATAGACCTCGGCGCCATCCTGCACCGCACGCCAGAACAACACCAATTCGCTGTCGCCCTCGCGCACTTCCGGACTAATGTGCGCGACCAGGCGGCCGGTGTCGATGCCGGCATCGATGTAGTGCAGGGTGCAGCCGACTTTCTCCGGTTCGCCATTGTAGAGCGCCCAGAAGGTGCAGTCGGCGCCGCGATATTCGGGCGACAGCCCGCCATGCAGGTTGATGATGCCGAGGCGGCCTTCCTTCAGTAGGTCGCCGCGGATAAGCGAGGTGCCGAACACGCAGATCAGGTCGGGCTGAAGGTCACGCGCCAGCTTCACCACATCAGGATGGTTGACGTGCGGGACTTCGCGCACCAGTTCGGGATGGTCGAGCCGCGGCTCGCCATCCGGAAAAAAGAATTTCGCCTCGGGATTGCCGGTGTAGCGGCGACGATCACGCAGCCAGCGCCAGACCTTGCGGAAGAGATTGTCGGGGCGCAGCTTTTTCAGGGTTTTCTTCAGGTTCCATTCGCCGCCGGTTTCCTGCACGATGGCCAGCGCCTCGCCCGCACGGCACAGGGTGTTGGCGACGTGCAGGTGGCGGGCGCTGCGCCCGCACAGGATCATCAGCCGCAGCCGGCTCATCGCGGTAGCCCTTTGGCGCCGGCCGGGACCGGCGGCACCGCTACATTGGCCATGTCCATGATCAGCGCATCGGCGAAGAACTTGGCCGCCCAGTTGGGAAATTCAAAACGTGAATAGGCACCCCAGATCGGCGCCGACCCGGGAATGGCGCCACGCACGACGTGGTCGTCGTCTTCCAGACGCTGCGTGTGCTTGACATAGGCAATCGCGCGCCAGGCGGCGTCCCGGTAGTCCTTGTCGTCGCTGATCTGCGCCAGACGCAACCAGCACAGGGCCATCTGCGCGACGCCAGTGACGCAGGCGTAGCTCGCCGTGGGGGTCCAGCCGTCGTCGTAGGTTCCGGCGAGCCAGCCATCGCTGCGCTGTTTTGCCATCAGGCCGCGGGCCGCCTTTTCGGCTGCCTGCAGATAGCGCTCCTCGCCCAGCAGAACGGCGACTTCAATGAAGCCACGAATCGCATAGGCAATGGTGTGGGTGAAGGGATGCCGCCCCGGCACGAAGGCATTGGTGGCGAACCAGCCGCTGGGGGTCTGCTGGCTCAGCGCCCAGTCGAGATTGCGCCGCGCCGCCACCAGGAAGCCGGGTTCGTTCGCCACCACCCCCATGGCGGCCAGCGCCCATATGGCGCGGGTGTTGTAGACGTGTGGCACGCCGTTGTGCTCGAACTTGCGATAGCAGCCGTCCTCATCCTGCTGCGCCAGCAGCCAGTGACCGGCGCGTACGCCTGCCTCAAGGCAATCCTGGCGATTGAGCGAGGCATAGCCCGCCACAAGGCCATGCATGATCTGGCCCTGGTTGAAAATCACAGGATGACTGCCCGCCTCACCGAAATGCCCGGGGAAAGCGCCTTCAGCGGTTTGCAGCGAGAGCTCCCAGTCGATCATTTTCCCGGCGCGGTCGATCAGTTCGGGTCGGTCGAGGTATTGCGCAGCGGCAATGAAGGTCTCAATGATGTAGCCGGTGGTCTCGGGATAGCTGGGCAGCCAGCCGTCCTCGAAACTCCAGCCCGCAGCGACCCCGCCCGCGTCGGGCTTGTGCTTGCGCACATCCTGCGCGCGGCTCAGCCAGTCGATGGCGCCGCGCAAATGGGTGCGGTGGTCGTGTTCCGGCTGCTGTGCGGTTCCGGCGATGTCCTGCATCACCAGACGCAGGTTGCGTCCCTGCCAGGGTTTGTAGCGGAGGGGAAGCTGGATGAGTGAAGAAGGTTTCATGATCAGGTTCGGTTCAATTCGAGTTCATGCCGCAGCCTGCTTCAGGCTCTCGGCAAGCGGAACGTGGCTGACCACGTAGCGATGCTTGCCGGAGGCTTCGGGGGGGATATCGTCCAGCATGCGCAATTCCACGCTGAGCGCTTCGCCCAGGCGTGCCCGCAAGCCCGCCACCACAGCATTGCGCGCGGCCTCGTTCCAGTCGGCGGCCGGCACGATCTGCACTTCCATGCGATCCAGCGCATGCTGGATGCACTTGAACTGCGCGATACCCGGCACCGCGCGCAATACATAAATCACCGCCAGCGCATGCATGACGCGACCATCTGCGGCGACGATGAAGTCGGTCTGGCGTCCGGTCACCTCGGCGATGACATGCAGGCCCTGCCCTCCGGCGGCCGGTTCGCTGGAAAGCCGCAGCACATCACCGGTTCGATAACGGATAAAGGGCTGGGCCTCTGAAGTCAGGCCGGTGATCACGGCCTCGCCTGCCTCGCCCGGGGCTACTGGCCGTCCGGCCTGGTCCAGCACTTCGACGATATGGCTTTCGCTCATCAGCAGCATCTGCCCGCCTGGCGCCTCGTGCGCGGTAAAGCCGATTTCGCGGCTGCCGAATTCGTTCGCCACCGGTACGCCGAATACCCGAGCGATGAGTTCGCGCTGGTGCGGATACAGCGGCTCGCCGGTCGTGCATACCACGCGCAGCTGCGGCAGACTGAGTTTGCGCTGCCGCGCCTCGGCATGAGCCGCCAGCAGGGCAATGCTGGAGGCGTAGCCGTACAGGCACTTCGGCTGCCATGCCTGCAGGGCCTCCAGATATTCATCCATGCGCTCGGGCGACATGGCGAAGGCGTTCAGCACCAGCTGGTTGACCAGCCGGTCACGCAGGGTCTTGATGCGGTCTGTTTTGTTGAGCTCCACCGGTGCGCCCCACAGATAGGCCTCGCGTTCGCCCGGCTGCACGCCCCACCAGCGCCGTGCGCGCATGCGACCCGCCGCATCCGAGGCCTGGCGCGTGCGGCCGAAATAGAAGATCAGCGGCTCGCCGCTGGAACCGCCGGTCGTGTACTGGAACACGCCACCAGGCACGCCGCGCCACACCAGTTGTTCGACGTTGTCGCGGGCATCACGCTTGTTCATCGTCGGCAGACGCTGCAGGTCGGCCAGGGCAACCGCACCGGCCTCGACGGCGTCCTCCAGCCCGGCAACGCGCAGCCGATCCGCGTGCCAGGGGCTGTGCGCCAGCGCACAGGCCAGCAGCCTGCTGAGGCGCTGCGCCTGATACGCTTCGACGCCTCCGCGTGACAGCCATTGCGTGCGGTCGATCTCAGCCAGCATCGCAAAGGTGGGGCGATGCATCGCCGCCTCCTGTGCGCGGTAAACGCTGCGGGCGAACCAAGCGGGGACGCTCACGTTTGGCTCCGCTTCAGCGCGACAAAGCGCGCCAGCAGTTCGTCGCACAGGCTTGTCACAGAATGGGATATGTCAGGTGGGCTGCGATGCTTCACCGATCTTGAGTGGATGCGGCCGGCAGTTGCGGCATTGAAGCCGGCCAGGCCGAGAAAATCGTATACCGCAGCCACTTCGCGCATGGGGTGCTGCACCAGATCTTCGTAAAATACGACACGGACTCGTGCGTCCGCGGCCAGCTGCTGCTCAAAGAACAGCGAATTACGATAGAACCACATGATGGCCGCGCCTTCTGCTTCGCTGGCGTCAGGGTGATACAACGCAGCAAGCAATTCACGGATAGCGGGCGACATGCCGCGCCCGCGCCAGTCCTTCGCGTCGCCGTCTGCAAGTCGTTTCCACTGCGGTACGAAGTTGCCAAAGGATTTGATAGCCGAGTTGACGCTATCGCGCCAGTCACGAACGACCCACAGGGTTTTTGCAGGGGTAAAGATATCCATCAAGGACTTGATACGGTCGAGTTCGCATAATGCCTTGATGACGAAAACCGGTGCAGGACACTGCCCGGCAAGCTGCCGAATCACCACCAGATCGCGCATTTCATAGTGTTCGAACGCGCGCGGATCGGTCTCATGAAACACCTGGGTTTTCGCACTGGCATCCAGTACGTCCATCAGGAGATTGGTACCCGAACGCTGCATGCCGGCGACGAACACGTGCCGCTCAACCGGACTTGGCAACACGCGCTGGCGAAGTGCCTTGGCGTGCCGCCACAAGGCATGTCGGATGCGGACTAGCAGGTTGCGAGCGTCATGGCCGGTGGCGGGTTTGCTTGCACTCATCGTTCGACTGCTGTCGGGGCAGACTGATCTGTTGAAGGTCCATGAGCAAGCAGAGGGGAAAACGCCCGCAACAGCTGCGCGACGCGCTTTTCCCACTGGTTGTCCTGGGCGTAGTCAAGGATCGCGGAACGGTCCCAGTCCTTGCCGAGCGCGCCATCCAGCGCTTGCTGCAGGGCAGCGGCATCACCGAACGGCACGATGCTGCCGAGTTCATCGCGGCACACCACTTCGGCGTTGCCGCCGACATCGGTCGAGATCACCGGCAGGCCGCAGGCCATGGCTTCGAGAAACACGTTGGCCCAGCCTTCGTTGCGGGTGGCGAGCACGAAGACGTCGGATGCCGACAGCGGCCATTTGAGCTCGTCCGGCGGCAGTGTGCCGAGAAAATGCACGTATCCATCCAGCCCCAGGCGCGCCACCAGGGCGTCAAGTTCAGCGCGGTTGTCGCCCTCGGGGCTGGCGCCGCCGACGATGAGGTAGTGCAGATCGGGGTGGCGCTCAAGCAGCGCCGGCATGGCCTCGATGACGCGATGCATGCCCTTGCGTTCGACCAGCGCACCGACCGAGACAAGAATTTTTGCATCCAGCGGCAGGCCGTATTTTTGGCGCGCGGCGGCGCGGTCGACCGGATGAAAACGCTTGATGTCGACGCCGTTACCGACGACTTCGGTGTTTTGCGCGGCAGCGCCGAGTTCGATCGCCAGCCGTCGCAGCGAAGCGGACACGGAAAACACCCGTGCGGCGTCTTTGAGCACGCGCGCCAGACGCGGGCGCAGCACGGGATTCTTGCTGTGCGGCACTTCGGTGCCGCGCAGGGTGATGGTCACTGGCAAGCCCAGCCAGCGCCCCAGCCTCGTTGCGGCTTCGCCGTCGGGATAGGCGAAGTGGGCGTCGATCAGCTGCGCGCCCTGCCACTTCAGCCGCCGCATCAGGCCGAAACTTGCCAGTGCCATCGACCAGCCGTCGAACTGGCGCAGCAGGCCAGGCACCGACAGGAAACGCGGGTGATATACCCGGATCCCCTGCTGGATTTCCAGCGCCGGCGCTTGCGGACGGTAGCCGGGACGCAGCAGGCGAATGAGCGACTGGCCGGGAAACCAGGGTTGCGGCGAGACGACGGCTAACGGCCGGTGCTGTGCGACCCGGAACATGCGTTCGCGGATAAACAGCCCGGCACCGGGGCGCGCCGAACTGGGGAAGAGCGAGCTGAACACGACCAGATCGATGCGGCCCGATTGAGCGGTGCTGTCCTCAGCCAAGCGCGGCCTCCATCCCGGGTTTGACGAGGCTGCCGTACACGCTGCGGTAGCGTGCCACGCTGACGGCCCAGTTGCGCTCGGTTTCGACGAACTGGCGGCCGTTACGCTTCATGCTGTCCCAGCCCTGCTCGTACTTCAAGAGCGCGACCACCTTGCTGGCGAGGTCGCCCGCATTGCCGGCATGGAACAGCACGCCGGTCTTGCCGTCCTGGATCAGTTCCTTGTGGCCGCCGACGTCGGACGCCACCATCAGCCGTCCCTGCGCCATCGCCTCCAGCGGCTTCAGCGGGGTGACCAGTTCGGTCAGGCGCATCGGATGGCGCGCGTATACCAGCACGTCGACCAGGTCGTAGTAACGGTTGACTTCGGCGTGCGGCACGCGCCCGGTGAACACCACGCGATCCTTCAGATCGAGCGCCATCACCTGTTGCTTCAGCGCCGCATCCTGCGGCCCGCCGCCGACCAGCAGTACTTTCACATCGGGCATCTGCTTGAGGATGGACGGCAGTGCGGTGATCAGCAGGTCGAGCCCTTCGTAGGCATAGAACGAGCCGATGAAGCCGAGCACGCGGCTGTTGCCGAGGCCGAGCCTGAGTTTCAGCTCGGCGTCCGGCTTGCCGCCCATGTCGAATTTTTCGATGTCGACCGCGTTGGGTATGACGGTGATCTTGCCGGGCGGAATGCCGCGCGCGACGAGGTCGTTACGCAGGCCTTCGCAGATGACGGTGACGGCGTCCGCATTTTTCACCGCCCAGGTTTCCAGCGCACGGGTGAGCCTGTAGCGCAGGCTGTCTTCTTTGGTGCTGCCATGGTCGACCGCGGCGTCTTCCCAGAAGGCGCGGATTTCATAGACGACCGGAATACCCAGCTTGCGGCCGACGCGGATCGCAGGCACCCCGTCGAGCACCGGCGAATGGGCGTGGATGACGTCGGGCTGCAGTTCCCTGGCCAGGCCCAGAAGACGCTTTTCGATTGCGCCCATCACGGCGAAGGGGTCGCCACCGGGGAGCTTGGCGAGCAGGCCGGTCGGCTTGGGGGTGCGATAGAAATGCAGGCCGTCTGCATCCTCTTCCATCACATCGCAATCGATCTGCTTGGGGCCCGACAGATGGTAGGTGTCCCAGCCCATCTTCCGCTGGTTGCGCAGGATCGCCGCGCTGCGGAAGGTGTAGCCGGAATGCAGAGGCAGGGTGTGGTCGAAGACGTGCAGGATTTTCATGCGGCTTGCCGCTCCGTTTCATCCATCCCCAGCACCTGGCTGAGGAAAGCGTCGAACATCAGTACCGTCCACAGGATCACCGAGTAGTCGCGGCGGCCGGACTGGTGAGCCTCGACCACTTCGCGCAGGAACTCGTGGTTGAACAGGCCGGTGGCGGCCAGCCGTTCGCCCAGCACCACGCTGCGGATGGTGGCGGCCAGCGGGCCGCGGAACCACGCGGCCAGCGGCACCGCAAAACCCATTTTCTTGCGGTACAGCACGTCGTGCGGCAGATAGGGTTCCATCGATTTCTTCAGCAGGTACTTGCCTTCGGTGCCGCGCAGCTTGAGATCGACCGGCAGGCCGGACACCCAGCCCATCAGTTCGTGGTCGAGCAAAGGCTCGCGCACTTCGAGCGCATGCGCCATGCTGGCGCGGTCGACCTTGGTCAGGATGTCGCCGACCAGATAGGTTTTCATGTCGAGATACTGCACCAGCGACAGCGGATCGCCGGTGGGCGCCACGGCGGCGTGGCGGCGCAGCACTTCCACCGCCTGGTAGCCCTGCAGTTCGCGCTTGAACGAGGGCGAGAACAGCTGCTTTCTTTGCGCGTCGGACAGCAGCGAGACGCCGTGGAAATAGCCTTCGACGGTGTCGCGCGCCAGCGCCTCGAAGGTGGTCTTGGCACGAAACACTTTCGGCGCCCAGTCGGCCTTGGGATACAGCCTGCCGAGCGCGCCGAACAACGGCCGGCGGAGCATCAGGGGTATCACCGATCGCATGCGCTCCTCGTAGCGGAACCAGCGGTAGCGGCGGTAGCCGGCGAAATGCTCGTCGCCGCCGTCGCCCGACAGCGCGACCTTGACGTGTTTTCGTGCCAGCTCGCACACGCGATAGGTCGGCAGCGCGGACGAGTCGGCATACGGTTCGTCGTACACCTGGGCGAGCTTGTCGACCAGGCCGAAATCGTTGGAGGCGACCGTTTCGACGTGATGCTGCGTGTGATAGCGGTCGGCCACCTGCTGGGCGAATTCGACCTCGTTGTACGCGGGATCGTCGAACCCGATCGAACAGGTGTTCACCGGGGTGGCCGACTGCGTCGCCATCATGGCCACCACCGCGCTGGAATCGACGCCGCCCGACAGGAAGGCGCCGAGCGGCACGTCGGCGATCATGCGCAGGCGGACCGACTCCTTCATGCGCTCGACCAATTCGTCCATGGCGCTGGCCTCGTCCTTCACGGCGACCGGGGTGAAGGGCATGTCCCAGTACTGCTTCGGCAGCGCGCGCGCCCCGCCCCGCCTGAGGGTGAGGGTGAACCCCGGCGGTAGTTTGTAGGCGCGCTTGAAAATGGTGCGCGGCTCGGGCACGTAGCCGAAGGCGAAGTACTCTTCGACCGCCAGCGGATCGATTTCGCGCGCCAGGCCAGGATGCGCCATCAGCGACTTCAGCTCGGAACCGAAAATGAATTCGCCGCTGTCGAGGAAGGCGTAGTACAGCGGCTTGACGCCGAAACGGTCGCGCACCACGAACAGGGTTTCCTGCGCGCGGTCCCACAGCGCGAACGCGAACATGCCGCGAAAGCGCGCTACGCAGGCCTCGCCCCAGGCCTCCCAGGCGTGGACGATCACTTCGGTGTCCGAATGGGTGCGGAAAGTGTGGCCGAGCGCCTCGAGTTCGGGCACCAGCTCCTGGAAGTTGTAGATTTCGCCGTTGAACACGACGACGACCGAGCCGTCCTCGTTGAATAGCGGCTGCTGGCCGGTCGACAGGTCGATGATCGACAGCCGTCGGTGCCCCAGCCCCACGCCAGGCTCCAGGTGCAGACCGCCTTCGTCGGGACCGCGATGGAACTGGGTTTCGTTCATGCGATGCAGCAGCTCGCGCGAAATCTCGTTCACGCCGCTGGTATCGAAAATTCCGGTGATGCCGCACATTCTTGTTATCCCGTCCCTTGTCTGTCGATTTTTCGGGCTGCCTGACGGCGCCTCAGCGCCAGCGTCCCAGCGTCTGGTCGTACACGGTGGCGTAGGCCTCGGCCATGACCGGAACGCTGAAGCGCTGCTCGGCGTGCTGGCGCGCGTTCGCCCCCTGCTCGGCGATGCGTGCCGGCGAGTCCAGATAACCCAGCAAGGCTTGTGCCATGCCCGCGACGTCGCCCGGCTGCACCAGCGTGCCGTTGACGCCGTCTTCCACCAGCTCGACGTTGCCGCCCACCGCGGTGGCGACCACCGGCAGGCCGCTCGCCAGCGCTTCCAGGATGGTATTGGAGATCCCCTCGTTTTTGGAGGGCAGCACGAACACATCGAGCATCTGCATGATGTCCGGGATATCGTGGCGCTCGCCCGGCAGCCAGGCCAGGTGCGCCAGGCCGGCCCCCTGCAGCAGATCAAGGCAGGTCGCGCGTGCCGGGCCGTCGCCGACGATGACCAGCCGCGCGCGCTCGGATCGATCGGGCTGCTGGCGCATCAGCTGGATGAAGGCGGCGGTGAGCGTGGGGTAATCCTTGACCGCGACCATGCGTCCGACCGAGCCGAACACGATGCTCTCGGGGTGGGCGAAGTCCGGCCGCGGGCCCGTACGCGGGTGGAATTTCACGCTGTCGACGCCATTGTAGATATGGTGTAGCTTGCGCGGCGGCACGCGGATGGCCAGGCGCAGCCAGGTCTCGAGGTCCTGGCTCACGGCGACGTAGTTCGACACGAATGGACGGGCGACACGGCGCAGCAGGTTGTATTTCCAGTTGCGGCCATACAGGTCGAACACGTCACGCCCATGCTCGCCATGCACCGTGGCGCGAATGCCGGCGGCCGCGGCAACGAACTGCGCTTCCAGCGCGGCGAGGTTGCGGGTGTGCACCAGATCGGGTTTGAGCTGGCGCAGCAGCTTCCACAAGCGAACCGTCCAGCCGAGGCCGTGGCCCGGCGCGCGATGCAGCGCATGAAAATCGACCCGCTGCGCGGTGATGCGGTGGCGAAAGTCGCTGAAGTCGGTGAGCGCCACCACAGTGTGCCGGTAGCGTTCCGGCGACAGGGTGTTGAACAGGTTGACCATGCCGTTTTCCATCCCGCCCGTATCGAAGCGGTGGACGACATGCACGATATGTGCGGTCACTGCCCGTCAACCAGGTCGAGCGTTCGTCCAATCGCCGGCTCCATGTCGGCGGCAAACCGCGCCAGCGTTGCCGCCGCAGCTTCAATTTCCGCATCCTCGTAAGGCGTGGCGATCAGCACCGACAGGCCGTCGTCGCGTTGCAGGCGTACCCGGTCGAGCGCGAGGATCAGCTTGGCGGCCTGGTCGTTCACCACGGGACGCTGATTGACCAGGTTCCACTGCCAGACCAGCAGACGCTGGCCGTCGCTGCCGCGTATCCTGGCCTGCCGCACCTGCCGCGATTCGCCGCCGATGTCCACCGTGACGATGCGCTCGCCGACGTTCGACCACGCCGGATCCTTCTGCCGGATCATGAAATTCTGCGAGTTGATGAGTTCGGCGTCCTGGCGCTGGGTGACGTAGTAATTGAGTTCCAGCAGCACCGTGCGCCCGGCCTGCGCATACGGCTGGCGCAGCTGGCGGTCGGCGCCGACCCAATGCGGCACCCAACTCGTGAAGGGCTCGGCGGGCTGCCAGCCGCCCTGCGCCGCCACCTGCAATTCGGGCATGGCCGGCAGCGGACGGGCATTGAGCCAGGCGGCATAGGTTGGCCCCAGGCCTGCGATCACCAGCGCGGCCAGGGCCATCGGCAGAATCGGACGTGCAGGCCCCGTGCCGGCAGCCGGCGCAAGCGGTTTTTCATTCACGGATGCGGGCTGGTCGTCCTCGCGCCAGAAGCTCCCGATCCAGAACAGCAGCAGCATCACGATGCCGAAGAATACCCAGCCGTAGATGTAGTGGTCGACGCCGAGCGCCAGCTTCATGTCGGACAGGTGGGCGATCATCACGATCATGTAGGCGCGCCCGCTGTTGGCGAACACCGGCACGATGACGGCGGCGATCGAAAACAGCAGGCGCCGTTTCCACGAGCGGTAGGTGAGGTAGGCGTACAGTACGCCGAGGGTGACCGAGGCGATCAGATAGCGCAGTCCGGAGCAGCCCTCGACCACCGACCAGTCGCCGCTGGGAATGCTGAAGAACGTGCCTTCACGGTACACCGGGATGCCGGTTGCCTGCAGCATCGCCACCGTGAAATCAGCGGTCACGCCCATCAGCGGCTGGATCAGGAATTCGCCCACCGGCACCGCGAAAAACAGGAACATCAGCGGAAAGAATGCCGCCCACACAAAGGCCCAGCCGAGCAGTGTCCACACCGCGGCAATCAGCATGGCGATGAACGCATACTGCGCGACGACATTGACACTGCCCGCATCGGCCAGCAGCCAGCAGGCACCGGCGCCAGCCAGCAGGAGTAGTCCGCGCAGGTCGGCGCGCGGCTGCACCTGTGCCAGTTGATCGCGCTGGCGCCAGATCAGCCAGGCGCTGATGGGGAAAATGAGATAGCCATGGGTAAAGGTTTCCGAACGCTCCCATACTTCGGCCATCGAGTAGAAGGTCGGCCAGAACATGCCGACAAGGATCAGCAGGACGCCGACGGTCAGGGCACCCGGCAATAGCCAGGCGGCACGCGGAACGGCGGGAAGCGAATCGGGCAAGGCACTCATGCGGGGCAAGTCTCCAGATAGGGGGTGGCGACCGACGTTGCGTCGAACAGCGGGTCGATCATGCTCAGATTGCGGGACCAGTCGTAATTGTCCAGGATGCACTGGCGCGCCTGCGCGGCGGCCACGGCGGCCTTCAACTGGGCCAGTACGGCGTGTGCGAAGTCGGCTTCGCCCCGCGCCAGGATGTAGTCGCGTCCGGCTTCAGCGCGGATGCCCTCGGCCGCCTGGGGGCTGGCAATGACCGGACGCGCCATCGCCATCGCTTCGAGCACCTTGTTCTGCACGCCACGCGCGATGCGCAGGGGGGCCACCGCGCAGGCGGCGTGGGCGATCCAGGGCCGCACGTCGGGCACGCTGCCGCTCACCACCACGCCGGGCTGGCGCGCCAGGGCGAGGACTGCTTCAGCGGGCCGACTGCCGACGATGGTGAACTGTGCGTCCGGCGCCGCATCGCGCACGGCGGGGAAAATCCGTTCGGCGAACCAGGTGACGGCATCGATGTTCGGCCAGTAGTCCATCGCGCCGGTGAACACGACCCCCTGCACCCCGGCCGGATAGGGATTCGGGTAGTCGCGCGCCGGCGAGAAGTACGCGGCGTCGACCCCATTCTCGAATGCGCCAATGCGATGGCGCGCCCGCGGCACGCGCTGCTGCAGCAGCGCCGCCTCGTGTTCGGAGACCAGCAGGGTGGCATCGAACGCCTGCGCCACCCGCGCCTCCCATTCAGCCAGTCGGCGGCCTTCTCGCGCATAGACCCAGGACAGCGGCCAGCGCTGCGTCGCCGCATACTGCGTCCATTTCTCGGAGTCGACGTCGACCATGTCGAGCACGCGGCGCGCCAGATCCGCCGGCATGAATTGCGCCATCGCCGAGGAAAATGCCAAGCCGCGCGACACGGTCCCGTTTTCCGCCAGGCCCTGCGCCCAGCGCCTGAGTTCGCGGCTGCGGTAATAGGGCAAGGTCAACGCCTCGCCAGTCAGCAGGCCGGTCAGGCTGGCCAGCTTGGCGCGGCGCGGATGCAAAGGCAGCAGCTTGATCGACGCGCAATACGGCTTCAGCGCCGCCTCGTATTGCCAGTCTTCAGGATCATCGACGAAGGCGCCGAGGTGGATTTCATAGCGCGTGCTCAGATGCCGCAGCAGATGAAACGAACGGATCTTGTCGCCCTTGTTGGGCGGGAACGGGATGCGATGCGCAAGAAACAGCAGCCCGTCCACGCCTACCCCAGGTTTTTGACGATATGCGGCCCGATGACGTTGGCGAGCGCCAGCGGCATTTTCTTCCAGGCCTGGATGAACAGGCGGTATTTGGGGTTGAGCGGATTGATCTCCGGCACCTCGCGGTCCGTCACCAGAAAATATTCGTAGTACAGCGGGGTCGGCTCGAAGCCCCAGTTTTTCTTGAAATCGAAGGAGCCGGTGCCGCGCTTGCTGCGTCCGAAGTCGAACACCTTCAGTCCGCGTTCGCAGGCGCGCCGCATCAGGTCCCAATACATGAAGTCATTGCCCGCCACCGCGCGCGCCTCGGCGACGCCGCCGCCGTAATACGGCAGCACCTCGTCGCGGAAATAGAACGACATCACGCTGGAGATCACCTTGCCGTCGAGGGTGATGGTGAGCAACTCGCAGTCGTCGCCGAATTGCTCTTTCAGCAGACGGAAAAACTTGCGGGAGAACACCGGGGTGCCGAGGCGGTGCACGCTCGCCGAGTAGGCCCGGAAGAAGCGTGTGGTGTCAGCGTCGATCTCACCAATCAGTCCGGCCTTGATGCCTTTGCGCACCATTGCCCGCTGCTTGCGCGGGATGGCATTCATGTTGGCCTCGATCTCGGGGTCGATGGCTTTCTTGAAGGTGACGTAGAGATCCTTGGTCGGCCAGTGGGCGTGCTGCGCGATCTGGTTGCGGTATTCGAGCGCGCCGACCTTGAGTCGCTGCGCCAGCGTCTGCGCCGCCTCGTCAAGCGCGCGGTAGGCCGCATCATGATCGGCGAGGATGCCACCGTAGGCGCAGAACGGCAGCGAGCCGAGGCTGTGGCCGAACAGACGGCTGTTGATTTCGGCCAGCGGCAGCACGCCCACCACCTCGCTGCCACGCTCGGCGAGCAGGAAATGGGTGGGGTGGCCGAAGGCATCCTCGATCACCCGCTGCCAGCCGGCGCGGTGGAAAAAGGTCGCATCCGGGTGTGCGTTCACATAGGCGTCCCAGCGCGTACGGTCTTTCACTTCCAGTGCGCGCACTGTCACTTCAGCCGTCGCGGCATCAGTCACGGCAAGGGGTTCGGACTGCATATTCAATGTTCGGCTAGGAACACGCGGTCGACGCGGTCCCATTCGAAGTCGTTCAGCAATTGGCGCAGTCTGCCCGGCATACGTTGCAAATTGACGTAATGGCGAAAGCGCGTCTTGGCAGAAATTCCGCACTGGCGCGGCTGCTCATGGTCGACTTCCCAGGGGTGGAAATAGAACATGCAGGGCGCCCGGTCTTGTGCGTTCACCCGTCGCAGCATCCAGCGCGACACCTCGTACGGCAGCAGCCGGAACCAGCCGCCCCCCGCTGCGGGCAGATTGCGGCCCAGCAGCGGGACGGTGGTCGGCGGCAGTTCGAGGATGCCGGCCTCGCCGTTGGGCCGGTGCGGAAAACGCGGTGCATCGGGCATGCCGTAATGGTCATGTTTGACCGGATACACGCTCGAGCTATACACATAGCCCGCATTTTCCAGCTCCTCGACTGCCCACCAGTTTTTCCGGTTGATGGAGAAACTCGGCGCGCGGTAGCCGCGCACGACGACCCCGCCAAGGTCTTCGAGAATGCGCTTGGCGCGGGTGATGTCGTCGCGGAATTGCTCGGGCGTCAGGTCGCTGGCGCGCTGGTGGCCGTAGCCGTGGCTGGCGAGCTCGTGGCCGTTGTCGACGATGCGGCGCACCACCTGAGGATAGCGCTCGGCGATCCAGCCGAGGGTGAAGAAAGTAGCCTTGGCATCAGCCTCGTCGAGCAAACCGAGAATGACGTCGACGTTGCGCTCGACCCGGCACGGCAGGCTGTCCCAGTCCTCGCGCCGGATATGCGGCGCGAACGCCGACACCTGGAAGTAGTCCTCGACATCGACCGACATGGCATTTTTGATTGGCGCCATTTATGTCGCCCTCCTGCCTTTCTGCAGCGGCAGCCAGCCCTGCAGGGTGTGCGCAATGCGCAGCGCCGCGCGGCCGTCCCAGTATTCCGGAATACGCCCGGTCTTGCCGCCGCTTGCCATGACGTCGTTGAATGCGGCCCGGATCGCATCGGGATCGGGGCCGACCAGGGTGTTGGTGCCTTCGAAGAGGGTGATCGGCCGCTCCGTGTTGTCCCGCAGGGTGAGGCAGGGCACGCCGAGCGCAGTGGTCTCTTCCTGGATGCCGCCGGAGTCGGTGAGCACCAGCTTGGCGTCGCGCATCAGGCCGAGCATGTCCAGGTAGCCCACCGGCGGCAGAATATGGAGACCGTCAAGCTTGGCGGTGAAACCGAATTTTTCGATGTTGCCGCGGGTGCGCGGATGCAGCGGCAGCACCACCGGCAGGGTGCGATTGATTTCGCCGACGACGTCGAGCAGCGCAGCCAGCGTGTCATGGTCATCGACGTTGGACGGCCGGTGCAGCGTCAGTACAGCGTACTGCGGCAGCGTGGTGCCGAGGGTCCGGCTGGCCGGAACGGCGCGTTCAAGGTTGCGATAGAGCGTGTCGATCATCACGTTGCCGACGAATTCGACGCGCGCGGGGTCGATCCCTTCGCGCTGGAGGTTGGCAAGTGCGCTTTTCTCGGTGGTGAACAGCAGGTCGGAAATCTGGTCGGTGAGAACGCGGTTGATTTCCTCCGGCATACCGCGATCGTAGCTGCGCAACCCGGCCTCGACGTGGATCACTCGCACGCCGCGTTTGGCGGCGACCAGCGCGCAGGCGATGGTCGAGTTGACGTCACCCACCACCAGCACGGCCTGCGGCTGCACGCTTTCGAGCACCGGCTCGAAGCGCTTCATCACTTCGGCGGTCTGCACCGCATGGCTGCCGGAACCCACTTCAAGATGATGATCGGGGGGCGGAATGCCGAGGTCGGCGAAGAAGCTGTCGCTCATCGCCGCGTCGTAATGCTGGCCGGTATGCAGCAACTGCGCGGCGATCCCGGTTTCGGCGAATGCCGCCATTACCGGGGCGATTTTCATGAAGTTGGGACGCGCACCTGCGACGCATAAAACCTGGGTCATGGTGAAGCCTTAATGCGGGGCGCCGCTGTCCGGCGAGCCACTTTCTTCACCTGTTGCCGCATTACGCTCGCTCACGGTATAGAGAATCTTGCGCACGATGGGCAGGATGCGGTTGACCGAGCGCTCCACCTGATCGATGCGCTGCGCAAGCCGCACGGTATCCTCGTTGTGCAGCACACTGCCCGCCGACGCGTGATTGTTGACGCCGGTGGCCCCATGAAAGTCCTGGTGCGCCACCTCGTTCTTCAGGTCGTCAATCACCTCGTTGACCTCGGCCTCGCCGAAGTGGGTCTTTTCCTCCAGAAAACCGAACAGCAGCAGACGGTCGCAGGTGGTGTTGAGTCGGCGCGGAATACCGCCGGTAAAGCGGTGCAGCGTAGCAAAGGCATCGTCGTCGAAACTCGGCATCCCCTGCCAGCCGACGGTGCGCAGACGGTGCTCGATGTAGCCGCGCGTCTCGTCCGCATCGAGCGGCCCCAGATGGTAGGAAGCCACCACGCGCTGGCGCAGTTGCTGCATGTCGGGACTTTGCAGGATGCCGCGAAATTCGGGCTGCCCCAACAGGAAGGTCTGGATCAGCGAACGTTCGTTGTTCTGGAAGTTGGACAGCATGCGTAGTTCCTCCACTGCGCGCGGTGTCAGGTTCTGCGCCTCGTCCACCACCAGCAGCGTGCGTTTGCCCTGGCGGGCAGCCGCCGACAGAAAATCTTCAAGATTTTTCAGCAGGGCCGACTTGGTCAGGCCTTCATGCTCGAGCCCGAACGAAGCGGCGACGCTGCGCAGGGTGTCTTCAGCATCCAGTTGGGTCGACACAAGCTGCGCGGCAACCAGGCTATGCGAATCGAGCTGGCGAAAAAGATTGCGCACCAGCGTGGTCTTGCCCGCACCGACTTCTCCCGTGATGACGATGAACCCCTCGCCGAGCGAGAGGCCGTAATCCAGATACGCCATTGCCCGCCGATGCCCCTTGGAACCGTAGAAGAAACGCGGGTCTGGATTAAGCTGGAACGGCTTGGCACTAAAGCGGTAATAGTCTTCGTACATGAACAATCCGTTGTCTGAGTGGAGCACAGACCGTGTGCGCACAGAATGCGAAGCAACGGCTGTGCCATGCCGGAAGCGTGGTCAGAAGCGCATGTTGACCGAGGCGGTAATCCTGTTTTCGTCGTAGTCGGCATCCGCCGCGTTTGAATCACGCCGGATATGGCGGAAAATTAGTGCACCGCTAAGCTTGTCGGCAAAGCGGTGGTTGAGGCCGAGGCTGAGATTGAGAAGGTCGTCCTCCCGGGCTATGCCGCTGGGCGAAAGCGACGCATCTGCACTGTTGCGGGTGAGCGACAGACTGCCGTTGGCGGTGGTCCTGGGCGACATTCGATAGCTGACAGAACCGGTCACACCCTGGACGTGATCCTCCGCGTCGCCGAACAGTTGATAAAGGCGTTTGGTGTCTTGCGCCGACAGCCCGAAGCCCAACCGGCCGACATCCCACGACACGCCCATCTTTAAGCTCTTGATAATGAAAACGCCGTTGGCAGTTGAAATGTTGAGCAAGCCTGCGGCAACCAGATCGGTCGCAGAAACGCCGTAGTTGCTGAAAAAGAGCGCCAGTTCTCCCGCCGAAATCGGTCCAACACAGCCACCCGGATCGGTCTGGGACTCTATGAGCAGACCGTTGCACACCCAGAAAAGTCGGCTGCTCTGCTCCAGAAACTGTTGGGTGATATCGCTGACGTCCTCCGAATAACGCACCGTCCATCGTGACAGGCGGGTACGGTGGTTGCCGGAAAAACTGAACGTGTTACCGAAGTAACGCTCGCCGACCGAGGCCTCGACGCTGGTTCGACGGGTGGGCGCCCAGCCGAAGCCGACACTGTAGGACGAGCCGTCGATGTCTGTGGTGCTGGGGTAATCGTTCCAGTCCTCGCCCACCGTGCCAAACACCCGGAATTTCCGGGTCAGCGCATAGCCAAGGGTGGCGCTGGCGCTCTCGAAGGTGGTGTCGGCATTGGCGGCGCTGATGGCTGCTTTGCGGTTTTCCGCCTTGCGCAGGGAGTAATTGAGTCCCCAGCTGAGATCGTTGAAACGGGAACCGCTGGTCAGCCCTGCCGAAAAGGAATTCACGCTGGAGTCGGCCGCGGTGTCGTTCTCGAAAATCGCGCCGCTGGTGGTGTAGCGCGCCCGCGCATTGGCAAAGCTACCGAGGCGTTTCTGGATATAGGGGCTGATCGAGTAGGTGCCGACGGTGGCACGGTTGCTGTCGTTGATATCGGCGTCGGCTGGCGAGCCGAACAGTGAAATCAGTTCCTGCGAGATTCGTGCGCTGCCGTCGATGAACAGAAAATCCTCGATCAGCTCGGCATTGCCGGCAGCACCCAGATTGTGATTGAGGTCGGTGCTTTGATCTTCACCAAAACGCGCCACCCCCCTCAAGCCGTAACGCAGGCTAGCCCGCACCCGTCTCGAACCTTCGGAGCGCAGGCTGACGCTCGGCGTCACGCTCAAGATCAGCGCATCCTCAGGATTGGTTGCGCTCTGATTGGCATTGTCGGTATAGGTTGCCGACGCGCCAACGCTGGGTTCAACACGCCAGTCAAGGGCGTGCGCTGGCATTGCGAAGGCCGCTGCCATGACTACAAACGAAGCGCCGGCCCAGGGAGCGCGGCTGTGCGGCGCCATTTTGACGCTGCGCGGGCGAAGCTTACTTGCCGTAACTGCCATAGTAACCATAGTAGTAATCTGCACCCGGGGTCGGCGTGGTCTTGTTCAGCAGCATGCCCACTACTTCGCAGGACTGGATGTGGCTCAAAGCTTCGCGTACGGCCTCCTGCGAGGTTTTTTCGGCTTCCACCACCATGACGATCTGCCCCATGTGGGTGGCCAGCACGCTCGATTCGCTGGTCGCCAGCAAGGGCGGCGAATCGAACAGGATGATGCGATCCGGGTAGCGGTTGCCGATGTCCTCGACCAAGCGGGTCATGGCGGCGCTCGCCAGCAGTTCGGTTGCCCGCTTGTAGGTGCGGCCGGCGGGCAGCACCGTCAGCTTTGCGATATCGGTGCGGATCAACACGTCGGACAGCTTCAGGTCCTTGTCCTGGAGCACGTCGAGCAGGCCCTTGTCGGCGTGGATGCCGAGATACTCGGGGATGCGCGGCTTGGCGACGTCGGCGTCGATCAGCAGCACGGTGCGATCCATTTCCATCGCCATCGAAATGGCGAGGTTGATGGCGCAGAAGCTCTTTCCTTCACCCGGCAGCGAACTGGTGACCATGATGAGGTTGCCGTTCTTCACCCGCGCAGCGCCCTGGCCGAAAGCATTGGCAATCAACGGACGCTTGATGATGCGGAACTCTTCGGCGATCTGGCTCTTCTCGGCATCCGGCGCCACCACGCCCATGCGGTGCAGGCGCGCCAGGTTGATGGATTGAACCTGGCTGCCGCCCTCCATCGCGATGGTGTCCGGTTCGCTGAACATCGGTTCGACCGGGGTCGCGACAAAGGGTGCGGCGTGACTGCTGCGCTGCTTGTTGAGCGCATTTTCGATCAGGCTGGTGTCGTGGCCGGGGTCGTTTTCACCGCCAGGGGAGGCCGGCCGGGATGCGCCTGCGCCAATCTTGCCAGCTGCTTTTTCAATAATGCTCATGGTTTCTCCTAGCCTGCGCGCGACACGACCAGCTGCAGGATCATCACTGCGCCATAGGCCGCAATCAGGCTGCCCAAGGTGGCCAGATAGGTCAGCAGGCCCTTGCGCTTGCGGCGGCGGGATTCTTCAGTTTCCACCCGCGACACCGCGCCCAGCAGCGGCAGGCCGGTCAGCTCGCGCAGGACGCGGCGGTCGGTTACGGTGCGGCGCAACTGGCTCAGGAGGAAGGCCACTGCCACGCCGGCCAGCAGGCCACCCAGCGTTACCAACGACAGGAACAGGGGACGGTTCGGCCATGCCGCCTGGCTCGGCACGAAAGGCGGATCGATGACGCGGAAGTCGACCGTGTCGGTCTTGCTCTCGACCTCGCCGGACATCGTGACCGACTCGCGCCGTTTCAGGAGGGCATCGTAGTTCTGCCGATAGACGCCGTAGTCGCGCATCAGCTGGGTGTATTCCTGCTCAACCTGCGGAATCATGTTGGAGGCATTGCGCAGCTCGCCATAGCGGCGCTGATATTCGGCCACGCGCGCGCCCAGCGAGGAGACCGTCGCATCTGCTTCGGCGATGGCGATGGTGAGTTGCTGATAGACCGGATTCTGGATCCGGGCACCCGCGGGGTCGGCCTTGCGCTCCGTCAGATCGACTTTCTTCTGCGCTTCCAGCCGCTCGATCAAACGCTTGGTCGACTGGATATCCGGATGCAGGTCGGTGTATTGCAGGCGCAGTTGATCCATCTGCTTTTCCAGCGCCTGGATACGGGCATCGATCTCACTGTGGGTCGACACCGCAGCAGCCGCAGCCGTCAGTTCCGGTTCTTCGTCGGCCAGTTGGCGCTTGAGCTGGTTGCGGCGGTTGACCGCTTCCTGCTGGTCCAGCTGCGCCTGACGCAGCAGCGCCGAAGTCTCAGCCAGCTTGGCGTAATAATCCTTTCCCTGCCCCGGCATCATGCCGATGTGCTTACGCTTGAATTCGGTGAGGGCGTTTTCGGCGTCGGTCAGCTTCTGTTGATATTGCTGCAACTGCTCTTCGATGAATCGCGCCGAACTGGAAATATCCTGGCGGGTCTTGCCGAGGCTGGTTTCCACAAAAATGGTCAGCAGCGACTGCACGACTTTCTTGGCAAGCTCGCCATTGGCATCCTGGTAGCTGATGGTGTAGAGATTTTCGCGACCGCCGTCGGCAATCGTTATCTTGCTCGCCAGACTGTCCAGCATGGCCTCGGTCTGCTCCGGCGTTTTGACCTTCACGTCCAGATCGGTCATGCGCGCGACCTTTTCCAGCGTCGGGCGGCTGACCAGTTGGCGCGTCATCATTTTGATCTGCTGCTGTACATCAGGCTGGGCCGCCAGTCCAACGAGCAGCGGCCTCAAGAGGGTTTGCGTGTCCACATAGACGCGCGCCGACGCCTGGTAGCGGTCGGGAAGCATCATCACCCAGGTCCAGCCGACGATGCATACCAGCCAGGCCACCACTACGCCCCACCAGCGGCGCCGCCAGGCGGCCTTGGCATACCCCAGAATTTGCTGCAGCACTTGATCCATGCGTACGTTCCATCAAAGAGCACCCGACAGCCTGCGGCGTGGGCACAAGCGCCGCAAAAGCGGCGCAGACACAGTTAGAACAGGGTTTCAGGCACCACCAGCACGTCGCCCGGCTTCATGTCGACGTTGGCGGAAATGTCGCCATCCTTCAACAGGTCTTCCAGGCGCACGCCGAGGCGTTCCTGCTTGCCGTCCACGGTGCGCAGGATGTAGGCCTTGTTGCCCGCGGCAAAATCGGTGATGCCGCCGACCGCGATCATCAGGTCGATCAGGCT
>JAJYXG010000131.1:0-20676 GCA_021791095.1 Pseudomonadota bacterium | reverse complement strand
CGCTGGCCGAGGCGATGGCGGATATCGACACCGCGCTGACATTCCGGCCGCTGCACCTGTCGGCCTACCACCTCACGCTGGAACCCAATACGCCGTTCGGCCACAGCGCGCCGCCCAACCTGCCGGACGACGACCTGGCTGCCGACATGCAGCTGGCGATCGAGGCGCGCCTCGGCGAAGCCGGCATGCAGCACTATGAAACCTCGGCCTACGCGCGGCCCGGTCATGCCAGCCGCCACAACCTCAACTACTGGCAGTTCGGCGATTACCTCGGCATCGGTGCCGGCGCGCATTCCAAGCTCAGCTTCCACGACCGCATCGTGCGGCAGATGCGGGTGAAGCATCCGCAGCAGTATATGGATGCGGTGAAAGCGGGCACCCACATTGCCGACACCCGCAGCCTCACGCGCGCCGACCTGCCGTTCGAATTCATGATGAATGCGCTGCGGCTGACCGAAGGCGTGCCCGCCGCGCTGTTCGAGGAACGCACGGGCCTGCCGCTGATCGTCTGCGCGGCTGCGCTCGAGAAGGCGCGCGGCCTGGGCTTGCTGGCGCGCGATGCGAGCCGGCTTCGGCCGACGCTGCAGGGGCAGCATTTCCTGAACGATCTGCTGGCGTTGTTTTTGCCGGCCTAGCAGGGGCATGCGCTACCAGCAATGCGGGTTGTTTGGGTAAAATTGCCCTGTTTTTCAGTCTAAGCGGACAGAGCCTTTCGCCGTGCTGCCGTCATCCGAGGAAAGTCTCATGTCGTACGATTCCATGCCTTCCGGTCCTGCCGACCACCATTGTGATGTCCTGGTGGTTGGCGGCGGCCCCGCCGGCTCGACTGCCGCCACGCTGCTGGCGCAAAAAGGCCACCGGGTCACCCTGCTGGAGAAGGCGCATCACCCGCGTTTCCACATCGGCGAATCCCTGCTGCCGGCCAACCTGCCGCTGTTCGAGAAACTGGGCGTGCGCGCCGAGGTGGAGGCCATCGGCATGGAGAAATGGGGGGCGGAATTCGTCTCGCCCTGGCACGAGCACCAGCAGAGCTTCGAGTTTGCCGACGCCTGGGACAAGTCGATGCCGCGCGCCTACCAGGTGCGCCGCTCCGAGTTCGACGAGATCCTGATCCGCAATGCCGCGCGCAAAGGCGCCGAGGTCATCGAAGGCTGCCGCGTGCGCGACGTGGAATTCCTGCCGAACGACGAAGGCGCCAACGTCCGTGCAGAGCACGACGACGGTCGCAGCGTGACCTGGCAATGCCGGTTCCTCGTCGACGCCTCGGGCCGCGACACCTTCCTCGGCAACCGTTTCCAGGCCAAGCAGCGCAACCCCAGGCACAACAGCGCCGCGCTCTATGGCCACTTCAGGGGCGCCCAGCGGCACACGGGCAAGAAGGAAGGCCACATCACCATCTTCTGGTTCGAGCATGGCTGGTTCTGGTTCATCCCGCTCGCCGACGGCACCACCAGCATCGGCGCAGTGACCTGGCCGACCTATCTGAAGACCCGCAAGAAGCCGGTGCAGGACTTCTTCTTCGACCTCATCGCCCAGTGCCCGGCCCTGGCGGCGCGGCTGAAGGATGCAGAACTCGTTTCGGAAATCGAGGCCACCGGTAACTTTTCCTATGCCTGCGACCGCAGCCACGGTCCCAACTACCTGCTTCTGGGCGATGCCTACGCCTTCATCGATCCGGTCTTCTCGTCCGGCGTCATGCTCGCCATGAACAGCGCCTTCGTCGGCGCCGATGCGGTGGATGCCTGCCTGCGCCAGCCGGAAAAAGCGGCGAGGGCACTCAAGCATTTCGACCGCATGATGAAGCACGGGCCGAAGGAATTCTCCTGGTTCATCTACCGTGTCACCAACCCCACCATGCGCGACCTGTTCATGTCGCCACGCAATGTTTTCCGGGTGAAGGAAGCGCTGCTGTCGGTGCTGGCCGGTGACATCTTCGGCAGGACGCCGATCTGGCGTTCGCTGCTGGTTTTCAAGGTGATCTATTACCTGGCCTCACTGACCAACCTGAAACGCACGATCGGGGCGTGGAAGCGGCGCAAGTTGAATATCCGCTATGTTGAAGATGCGGAAGGGGCCGGCAGCCGATGAAGCACGCGGAAGCGATGCTGCGGCTGGAGGTTCTGCCCGCGTCCCGCCTTGTCCGACTGGGCGGCGACGAACGCGGCGGGGTGCTGGGCGGCGCCTGCTTTTCGCATCCGGCCTGCCCGCCCGATATCGGGGATTTTCCTGTCCTGGCCGTGGACATGGCCCTGCCGCCCGGTGAAGAGCCGATCTGTGAGGTCTGGCATAGCCATGAAGCGCTGCAATCCGGCCAGCATGGTCCTATCCGCTATCGCCATGGCGACACGCTGCTGTTCGGCTGCCTGAGCCTGGACGAATCCGCCGTGGCGGCCCTCAACGATGCGCGTGCGCCTCTGCAGGCCGCGACGGAATCCGCCTACCAGGCCATTTTCGCGTTGCTCGATGCCCGCGGTTATCACGCCATCCTGCGCTTCTGGAACTATTTCCCCGCGATCAACCGGGAAAGCCACAGCATGGAGCGCTACCGCCAGTTCAACATCGGCCGCCAGGATGCCTTCCTGGCCCACGGCCGCTCGGTCGTCGACAAGGTGCCCGCCGCCTGCGCCCTTGGCTCCGCCGCCGGCGGCCTGCACATTGCCTTTCTCGCGGCGCGGGCGGACGTGATTGGCGTCGAGAACCCGCGCCAGGTCAGTGCCTACCACTACCCCAGCCAGTACGGGCCGCGCAGCCCGACCTTCGCGCGCGCAGGCCTGGTCAAGCTGGGGGGGCGCGACATGCTGTTCATCTCCGGCACAGCCAGCATCGTCGGTCACCAGACGCTGCACCACGGCGATGTGTCGGCGCAGACGCGGGAATGCATGAACAACATCGCGGCCATCGTCGCCGAGGCCAACCGCCTGGCGACGGGCGCCGGTTTTCGCCTCGATACGCTTGCCTACAAGGTCTATGTCCGACATCCTGAAAATGTGGACACGGTCCGTCGCGAAATGGCGCAGTTCATTGGCGGTGCGGTGTCGGCGGTCTTCCTGCAGGCCGATGTGTGCCGCGCCGACCTGCTGGTTGAAATCGAGGCCTCGGGCGGCCATGCAATCGGTCCCGCTTAAACGGGGTTTTCATTCGGAACATGCCATGTCTTTCCACCGTCGCCTGACCCTCGCCGTGCTGTTGCTCGCCGGCATTTCAGCCGGCCACGCCTGCGCTGCTGTGAAACCCCTGTGGGAACTGGGCATCGGCATGAGTGCCCTGTCTTTTCCTGACTATCGCGGTTCGGACCAATCCAGCCTCTATGCCATTCCCTTCCCCTACCTGGTCTATCGCGGCACCTTCCTGAAGGCAGACCGGAACGGCATCCGTGGCACCTTGTTCGACAGCGACCGCATCGAACTCAGTGTCAGCGTCGGCGCCTCGTTGCCGGTGAACAGCGACGACAACCAGGCCCGGCAGGGCATGCCCGACCTGCATCCGACGGTGGAGATCGGACCTTCGCTCGACCTCAATCTGTGGCGCACCCACGACCGGCGCACCACACTGGACCTGCGCCTGCCGGTCCGCACCGCCGTCACCGTGGCAAACGGCATGCACGACATCGGCTGGGTGTTCTCGCCGCGCCTCAACCTCGGCATCGTCGACGTCGGAGGGCTTGCGGGATGGAATCTGGGGCTGCTCGCCGGACCCGTGATGGGGTCGGAGCGCAACCATGACTATTTCTATTCGGTGGCGCCGCACTATGCCACCGCCGACCGCCCGGCCTTCGAGGCCGAGGGAGGTTACGCCGGCAGCCAGTTCATGCTGACGGTGTCGAAGCGCTATCCGAAATACTGGGTGGGCGCGTTTGCGCGCTGGGACAGCCTCAAGGGCGCCGCATTCGACGACAGCCCGCTGGTCCGGCAGGAGAGCTATTTTGCCGCCGGTGTCGGCATCGCCTGGATCCTCGGCGAATCGTCCACCCGCGTCGAGGCGGTCGAGTGAACGCGCACCTGGCTTCGCTGCCCAGCCTGCCGCGGCGCTGGCTGCATCGGCTCTACGAATATTTCGCCCTGTGGTTCGGCCTGGTGCTGCTCGGCGCGATTTCGCTGACCTGGTCGACGCTGTCCGTGCCGCTCTATTACGTCCTGCCCAAGCGCTGGGCCAGGCCGCTCGGACGCTGGGCCATCACCACCGGTTTTCGCAGCTATCTCGGCGCGCTGTCTCTCATCGGAGCCTGCCGCTTCGACCTCAGCGCGCTCGATGCCCTGCGCGCCGAAGGCCCGCTGGTCATCGCCCCCAATCACCCCTGTCTGCTCGACGCCGTGATGGTCATCTCGCGCCTGCCCAACATGACCTGCATCATGAAAGCCGATATCATCGACAACGTCTTTCTCGGCGCCGGCGCCCGCCTCGCCGGCTACATCCGCAACGACGCGCAGCTGAGCATGATCAAGCAGGCCGTGGCCGATCTGAAAAACGGCAGCCACCTGCTGATCTTCCCCGAAGGCACCCGCACCACCCGCTGGCCGGTCAACGCCTGCAAGGGCACCACTGCGCTCATCGCCAGCCGTGCCCGGGTGCCGGTCCAGACTGTCTTCATCGAGACCGATTCGCCCTACCTCAGCAAGGGCTGGCCGCTGTTCCGCCGGCCGGCGATGCCGATCACCTATCGCATCCGCCTCGGCCGTCGCTTTGATCCGCCGGAAAAGGCCGGGACCTTTACCGAGGAACTGGAGCGCTACTTCATCGATGAACTGCGCGATGCGCCTCATTTCCTTCCGCCCGACGCCCCGCAGGCTACTGAATGCCGGGCCCCCGGCTTGTCTGATGTCGCCTGACACGAACGTTTCAGCCAGCCACCTGGTGCTGATCCCCAGCTATAACCCGGGGGCGCAGGTCTACGACACGGTGCGCGCTGCCCGTGCCCGCTGGGCGCCGGTGTGGGTGGTGGTGGACGGCAGCACCGACGGCACCGCCGAAGGCCTGCAGGACATGGCGGCGAATGACCCCCAACTGAAGGTTCTGGTGCTGTCGCAGAACCAGGGCAAAGGCGCCGCCGTGCTGCACGGTCTGGACCTCGCTGCGCAAGCGGGGTTTACTCACGCCCTGACGATGGACTCCGACGGCCAGCACCCGGCCGACCTCATCCCGGCCTTCATGGCGGCCTCGCAACAGGCGCCCGGCGCGATGGTCCTCGGCAAGCCGGTATTCGATGCCGACGCCCCCGCGCTGCGCGTGCAGGGGCGCAAGGTGTCCAACGGCTGGGCCAATCTGGAGACCCTGTGGGCGGGCATCGGCGATTCGCTTTACGGTTTTCGCGTCTATCCGATCGACCCCTTGCGCCAGGTGATGCGCGGCCAGCGCTGGATGCGCCGCTTCGACTTCGACCCTGAAGCCGTGGTACGCCTGTGCTGGCGCGGCGTGCGCCCGATCAACCTGCCCGCGCCGGTGAAATACCTGCGCGCCGACGAAGGCGGCGTGTCCCACTTCAACTACCTGCGCGACAACACCCTGCTCACCTGGATGCATCTCCGGCTGATGCTGGGCTTCCTGCTGCGCCTGCCGCTTCTGCTGCTGCGACGCCGGAACACTCACCGGTCAAACACCCCATGAAAAACACCCGCAATCCGTCCGCGCACGCGGTGCATGCTCCACATCCGCCCCTCACCGGCTACTACGCCAGCGAACAGGAGCGGCGCGGCTTCGTCGGCAAGCTGTTCGACAACACCGCCTCCGACTACGACCGCATCGATCGCCTGCTGGCCCTGGGCAGCGGCCCCTGGTACCGCAACCAGGCGCTGCAGCGGGCGGGCCTGAAACCCGGCATGCGCATCGTCGACATCGGCGTTGGCACCGGCCTGGTGGCGTGCGAAGCGGTGACACTGGTCGGTGATACTGCCCTGGTGGTGGGCGTCGATCCCAGCGCCGGCATGATGGCCTGCGCGCACCTGCCGGGCGTCCAGCTCGTCGAGGGGCGGGCGGAGGCGATCCCGTTTCCGGATGCCAGCTTCGATTTCCTCAGCATGGGTTACGCGCTACGCCACATCGGCGACCTGTCGGCCGCCTTCAGCGAATTCCATCGCGTCCTCAAGCCCGGCGGCCGCCTGTGCCTGCTCGAGATCACCAAGCCTGAACGCGCCTGGAGCCAGGCGCTGCTCAAGGTCTACATGCGTGGCGTAGTGCCGGTGCTGGCCCGAATGATCGGCAGCAGCGCCGAATCGGCCAGGCTGTGGCGCTATTACTGGGACACCATCGAAGCCTGCGTGCCGCCGAGCGGGGTGATCGATACGCTGGAGAGCGCCGGCTTCACAGGGGTGCGTCGGCATATCGAAACGCGGGCGCTGTCGATCCTGGCCGAGTACCAGGCGGTCAAGCCGGGCTGAGCGTCCAGGCAAGCCAGGTGCAATAATTTGAACCCATCGGCATTCCTGAGAAAACTTCATGAGTGATCTGTTTCTACCCATTCGGTCTACGCTGCCCGGCGCGGTTTTATCCCTGCTTGCCCTGTTGTCCAGTCCGGCCCATGCCCAGAGTCATCCCGCTGACCGTTGGGAAGTCGCGATCGAAGCGGGTTATCTGGAAAAAGTCAGAAACAACTCCCCGCTGGACTACGTCATCGCACCCCTGCAAGTGGCCTGGCGCTCGCCTGCACTGTTCGATCTGTGGAATGGGGAAAGCGGCGCACGCCTGACCGTGCGCAACCGGATCGCGGTCATTTACGAGACCTATCTGGAGGGCGCCGAGGACTATTATTTCGCTTTTGCCGGTGCGCCCAGCTTCGAGTTGTGGTCGGCCGATCAAAAGACCGCGCTGTTCTTTGAAATCGGCGGCGGCGCGGGGCTCACCGATTCAACCGACATACCCGGTGGGCAAGGACAGGACCTCACGTTCAACTGGTTCAGCCAGCTAGGGCTGCGTTATCAGTTCGACAAGAAACAGGCATTCACGGCAGCCGGATATTTCACGCACCACTCCAATCTGGGTATGACCGCTCCCAACCCAGGGATCGATGTTTTAGGCCTCAATCTTGGGATGGTTTGGCAGTTCGATTGATCGTCTAGCGGGCTGGGTCGCACGCTTGCTTTGCGCGCAATGATGAAGCGGATGCGTCTCAGTGCCGGCCCGCAACCGCCACCCCCATCTTCGGCAGCCAGCGCCGCAATCCCGGCGTCGTGATCACCGTGCTGAAAATCGCCATCAGCACCAGCATGGTGAACATTTGCTGCGAGATCACGCCGAGGTCGTAGCCGACGTTGATGACGATGAGCTCCATCAGCGCGCGGGTGTTCATCATGATGCCGATCACCTTGCCCTCGTGGTGCGACATGCCGGCCCAGCGCGCGGCGACGTAACTGGCGCCGAATTTTCCCAGGGTGGCCAAGGCGATCAGCAGCAGGCACCAGCCCCAGGCGGCGGCGGAATCGAGGCCGCCGACGTTGGTGCGCAGCCCGGTGTAGGTGAAGAAGATGGGCAGGAAGAAGACCATGACGAAATGGCCGATGCGTTCCTTCCAGGCCTCGATGAGTTCGTGCTCGTCATGCAGGATCACGCCCATCATGAAGCCGCCGAAGATGGCGAAGATGCCGAGCTGATAGGTGGTCATCGCCGAGACGAAGATGGCGGCGAGCAGGATGCCGAGCAGGTTGTGGGTGAGCTTGCCGCGTCCGGCCTTCTCGCCCACCGGCACTGGCTTGGCCTGGCTTGCATGGATCACGCGCTTCATCAGCGGCCGCACGACGAACCACCAGGTGAGGAAAAATACCCCGACCAGCGCCACCTTGAAAGCGAAGGCGGCGGCGCTGAACTGGGCCAGGGCGAGCGCGGTGATCAGCGCGAGCAGCAGCCAGCCGATGACGTCGTTGATGGCGGCGGCGCTGATGGCGATGACGCCGATGGGCAGGCGGGTGATCTTGAACTCGATCATGATGCGGCCGAGGATGGGCAGCGCGGTGATCGAGAAAGCGGTGGCGACGAACAGCGCCGAGGCGAGCGGGTCGATACCGGGCGACAGCAGCGGCGCGCTGAGCCAGCCGAAGCCGAAGCCGAGCGCGAAGGGCGCGACCATGCTGGCGCTGGCGATCGCGGTGACGGCGCGGCGGTTGTTGCGCTCGGTCAGGTGGGCGAAGTCGAATTCCAGGCCGATCTGGAACATCAGCAGGATGAGGCCGATCTGCGACAGCATCTGCATCGGCGCCGCCGGCGTTGAATGAAAAACAGTCTGAAAAAGATCGGGCGCGAGCAGGCCGAACAGCGACGGGCCGAGCAGGATGCCGACGATGATTTCGCCCACCGCGGGCGACTGGCCGACGCGCTGCGCCAGTTCGCCGCCGAGGCGGGCGGCCAGGACAATCACCATCAACTGCAGCAGGGTGAAGAACAGCAGCGCCTCGGTCTGGTGGACCGCGAGGGTATGGGCGGAGGTGCTCAAATCATCCCTCCATTGACCGAGATGATCTGGCCGCTGATGTAGCTCGCCTGCTCCGAGGCGAGGAAGCTCACCAGGTTCGCCACCTCGTCCGTCCGCCCGGCGCGCTTCATCGGCACCAGGCTCTCGATGGCCTTGGCGTCGAACACGCCGGCTATCATCCCGGTCTGGATGATGCCCGGCGCCACGGCGTTGACCGTCACCCCGCGGCTGGCGAGTTCCAGCGACAGCGACTTGGTGGCGGCGTGCAGCGCCCCCTTGGCGGCGGCATAGTTGACCTGGCCGCGGTTGCCGGTGAGGCCGGCGATGGAAGTGATGTTGACGATGCGCCCCCAGCGGCTGCGCAGCATCGGCATCGTCAGCGGCTGGGTGACGTTGAAGAAGCCGCTGAGCGAGACATCAAGTACGCGGTGCCACTGCGCCGCGCTCATGCCGGGGAAGACGGCGTCGTCGTGGATGCCGGCGTTGTTCACCAGCACTTGGATCGGCGTGTCGGCGACCAGTGCCTCCAGCGCGGCGCGGCTGGCGTCGGCGTCGGTGACGTCGAAGGCGATGGCTTCGGCCTGTCCGCCACCCTGCCTGATTTCGTCAGCCAGCGCCTGCGCTTTAGCCAGGTTGCGGTTGGCGTGGATGTAGACGTAACAGCCGTCGGCGGCGAGGCGGCGGCTGATCGCCGAGCCGATGCCGCCGCTGCCGCCGGTGACCAGCGCGCACTTCATGTCGGGTCTCCCAGTTTGTCGGCGTCCATCACCACGGCGGCGCGGCCGCTGAGCAGTTCGTGCCCGGCGGCGCTGACGCGAAAGCCGTACAGGATCGTGTTGCCATCGCCGGACAGACGCTCCGCCTCGACGGCGAGGTCGGCGGCGATGTCGTCCAGCCGCATGACATGCAGATCGATGCCGCGCACGCTGGCCAGGTAGCCGGCACGCGGCGCACCGTCGGCCGCCGCCAGCAGCGCGCCGTGGGCGGCCATCGCCTGCGCCGCGTACTCGATGCCGCAGGCCGCACCCAGGCGGTCATGCGCTCTCAGCGGGTTGGCGGCATCGCGGTGGCTCGACGCCGTACAGCGGATGCGCTGGGCATCCCACTCGCTGACCGTGTCGAGCAGGCACATGCTGCCCTGGTGCGGCAGGTGGGCGAGCAGCCAGGCGTGGTCTAGCGGCATGGTGCGACCGCCACCGCCAGACGCAGCGGCGCCAGGTAATCCAGCATGACCTGTTTGCTTGTCCCCCGCGCCACGGCCTGCAGCAGCGGCAACCCGCGCGCGCAGGGAATGGCGCGGCGCAGCGCTTCGAGTTCGGGCTCGGCCAACCTGTCGGGCTCGGCGTCGGCGAGGCTGACCTCGATCCGAGCCAGCGAGCGCGCACTCTGCGCCGGCATCAGCGCCAGCGCAATGCCGAAGGCCCCGGGAAGCGGACGCTTGGCGTGCATGGGCTCGGGATAGGGCATGTCGTAGGTGATCAGCAGCGTGCCGTCACCCGCGACCGCGACCTGCGCCATGGCCTCCAGCAGGCCGGCGCCGAAACTGCCGTCGTGGGCGCACAGCACCGTGGCCGGGGTCATGGCGCCGGAGGCGATGCCCCAGTAGCCCGCCGGGGCGTTGTGCACCGAGTTGTGAAAACGGGTCGGCGAGATGTGGCGGTCGTCGGAGGCCAGCACCTTGCAGAGGGCATCGCAATTGTCGTTGTCGGCGCCGGAGGACGAAAACACCGTGGCCAGCTGTCTGGCATCGAGCTGTCCGTTGGCGCAGGCCTCCTGTCCCACCGCCAGCGCGACCTTGATCGCGAGGCCGGTGCGGCGGCGCTCGGCAGGCGGCAGCGCCTGCGGCGCGGGCACCGTAAGGGGGCGCGCTTCGTAGGGGGCGGCGCCTGCGAGGATGGGCTGCGCCGCGAGCCAGTTGTCGAGCCCCGGCCCGATCAGGCCGATGCCGTCGAGGTAGGCGGCGAGCTTCATTGCGCGCGCCCCAGGATCAGGCTGCAATTGGTGCCGCCGAAACCGAAGGCGTTGCTCAGCACCCGGCTGGGCGCGGCCAGCCGGTTCGCGGTCAGGTACTGGACGGGAATGCCCGGGTCGATGCGGCGCGTGTTGATCCCGCCCGGCAGGAAGCCCTGCTGCAGCGCCAGCGCGCTGATGACCGCCTCGAGACCGCCGGCCGCGCCCAGGGTGTGGCCGGTCGCGCCCTTGGTGGAACTGCACGGCACGGCGTTGCCGAACAGCGCAGCCACCGCGCGGCCCTCGGCGGCGTCGTTGCTCGGCGTCGCGGTGCCGTGCAGGTTGATGTAGTCGATGTCGGCCGGCTTGAGGCCCGCCGCTTTCAGCGCGGCGCTCATCGCCATGTGTGCGCCCAGGCCTTCCGGGTGCGGCGACGACATGTGGTGGGCGTCGCTCGATTCGCCCGCGCCCAGCAGCAGCACGGCATCGGTGTCGAGGCTGTCGGCCGGGCGCTCGAGCAGCACGAAGGCGGCCGCCTCGCCGATGGACAGGCCGTTGCGATCCCCGTCGTAGGGCCGGCAGGGTTCGGGCGAAAGCAGCTCCAGCGAGTTGAAGCCGTACAGGGTAGTCAGGCACAGCGAGTCGACGCCGCCGACGATGGCGGCGTCGATCAGGCCGGCCGCGATCATCCGTGACGCCGAGGCGAACACCTTGGCGCTCGACGAGCAGGCGGTGGAGACCACCGCGGCCGGGCCCTCCAGGTTGAAGGCGGTGCGCACGAAGTCGGCCACCGAATAGGTGTTGTGGGTGGTGCGATAGTGGAAGTCGTCCGGCAGGGCGCCTGTCACCGGATCGCGGCGGCGGTAGGCCTGCTCGGTCTGCAGGATGCCGGAGGTGCTGGTGCCGAGCAGCACGCCGATGCGTCGGCGGCCGTAGCGCGCGGCGGCCGCGCCGACGGCGGCACTGAAGCCATCCTGACGCAGGCCCAGCCAGGCGAGGCGGTTGTTGCGGCACTCGTGCTCGGCGAGGCCCGCCGGCAAAGGCGCCTGGTCGAGGCCGGCCACTTCGCCGACATACGTCGCCAGATCCGTCACCGTCTCGAACGCGCAGGGCGCCAGGCCGCCCTGCTGCGCGCGCAAGGCGGCCAGCGTGGCGTCCAGGCCGTGGCCCAGGCAGCTTGCAGCGGTGAAATGGGTGAGGTGGAGCGGGGTCACAAGGATGATGCGTACATTGTCGGGAGCGGATTTTAGCCCAGCCGGGCAACCAGCATGACATTGGCGAACGGCAGGCCGCCGTTCATGCCGGCGGTCTCGACGCGGAAGCCGAGCGACTCCAGTGCCCGCGTCCATTCGCTCAGTGGGCGGCCGTGGGTCGGCGGCAGGCCGTTGCCGCGAAAGAAGGCCACCGTGCGATCGACCCAGTTGCTGAGCCTGAAGGCGAGACCGGCGCCGGCATCGCCGACCCGGGTGATGAACAGGCCATTGGCGGGCAAGGCGGCGCGCACCCGGCGCAGCACATCGTCCTGGGCCGGGAGGTCGACGTAGTGCAGCACGTCCATGATCACCACGACGTCGACCTGGCCGAAGTCTACCTGGCGCATGTCGCCCTGCTCGAAGCGGGCGGGCGCGCCGAGGGCGGTCTGCGCACGCTGGATGTCGCTCGCCAGCAGGTCGACGCCGCGGATGTCCGTCGGCTGTCCGGGCGCAGGCCAGCCAACAGGCCATTGCCCGGCTTCATAACTTTGTCGGGCGGCCAGCAGCCAGGCCGCGAGCAGGCCCTGGCCGCAGCCGAGGTCGAGGATGCGCGCCTGGTCGGGAATCAGGCCGCGCTCCAGCAGGCCGAGAAACATCGGATCGCCGCCGAGCTTGCCGCGGGCGAAGTGATAGGCGAAGCGGCCGGCGGTGCGGTAGCGCGCGCTGGCGAGGTCGACGAGGCGCTGGCGAAGCGTGGACGGACTGAGGTTCATGTGGCAGCGGAGGGAAGCGTGGAACGGAGGGTGACGCTGCGCAGGCCTATCGCCTGGGCGGACTCGAGCAGGCGCGGCAGCGCCGCCAGGATGACCGGAATGCCCTCGGCGGTTCGCGCGGCGTGGCCGTCGTGCAGCAGCAAAATGTCGCCGGCTGCGAGTTGACGGCCGAGGCGTCGGGCCACCGTGTCGGCATCGCCGCAGCGGGTATCGAAGCCGCGCCGGGTCCAGCTTGCGAGCGTGAGGCCGCGGCGCGCCAGGACGTAGTCGAGGAAGGGGTTGCGCAGCCCGGCGGTGGGGCGGAAGAATAGCGGCGGCTGGCCGGTGATGCGGGTCAGGGTGTCCTGCCCGGCGTCGATTTCACGGGCCATGCGGCCGGGACCGAAGGTGGAAAAGTGGTGGTAGTGGTGCTGGCTGTGGTTCTCCACGGCGTGCCCGCGGCGGATGATCTCGCGGCACAGGTCGGGGTGGCGCTCGGCCTGCGTGCCGATGCAGAAGAAGGTCACGCGGGCTTGATAGCGATCGAGCAGGTCGAGCACTTGCGGCGTCACCTCGGGATCGGGACCGTCGTCGATGGTGAGAGCGATCTGGCCGGCCTGGACGGCGGCTTCGGGCAGCCGCCGCCAGTTAAGGCCCAGGGCCTGGCTGCGCGGCCACAGGCCGACGACGGTGAGCAGCAAGTGATTGGCTGCCAGAATGCCCAGCCATGCGAGCCAAAGCGTAGGGCGCAATACGAGCAAGAGCGCCACACCCAAATGCAGCGCGAAGCTCAGCCAGAGCAGCGGCGTGGGGCGCCAGCGTCGGGGCGTCATGGGCGGCGCGCCAGGATGGCGGAAAACAGCAGCGCGAGGAGGGCGCCCGGGCCGACGGTCATGCCGATGGCGTTGAGCACCGGCACACTGGACAAGCCGAGCAGGCCAAAGCCGGCGACGGTGGTGGTGACGGCCAGCAGCATCGACGCCAGGGTGCGCGGCGCGATGCTGCCCGCGCCGGCCGCGCGGTCGAAGAACAGCGCGTAGTTGGAGCCCACCGCCACGATCAGCAGCATGCCCACCAGGTGCAGGATGATGAGTTGCTGTCCTGCCAGGACCAGCCCGGCGACGACCACCGCCACCGCCATGACCAGCGGCAGCGAGATGCGCAGGACGCGGGCCGGCGAACGGGTGGCGAGGAGCAGCAGGCCGACGATCGCGGCCAGTCCCGCCAGCGACAGCAGGATCGCCTCCTGCAGGTAGTCGGCGTAGAGACGATCCGACTCACGCTTGAGGTCGATGAAATAGACCCCGGCAAGACCGGTGGCGGCCAGCGCGGCGCGCACCTTGGCCGCATCGAGGCGTTGCCCGGTCGCAGGCGGCGCGCGCAGCGGCAGCAGCGCGGTCCAGCGTCCCTCCGCCTCGACCAGCAGGGCGTCCACGCCCTGCGCCAGCGACGTGCCTTCGATGTCGGCGCGGGTCAGCGGCGCGCGCTGGCGTGCCGCCGCCACGTCGGCAAGGAAAGGCTCGAAGCGCTCGGCGCGCACCGGGAGGTCAGTCACGGCCGCCTGCAGGCGCCGGCGCAGTTCGTCCGTCTCGGGCAGGCTGGCCAGCCGCTGCTGTTGCGCGGCGACGCTCGGCAGGTAGGTTGCGGGGCTCTCGAAGCTGGCGATGATGCCGGCGTCGACCAGGCCCTGCAGCTGCGCGCCGATCTGCTCGCTGGCGGCCAGCGCGGCCTGCGCGTCAGCGGCGGTGACCACCACCATGTAGCTCACGTCGGGGGCGCCGAGGTCGGCGCGCATCGCCATGTCGACGGCCTGGTCGGCGGCCGGCACCGGACTCAGCGACGCCAGTTCCCGGTTCCACATCCCCTCGCGCTGGGTGGCCAGCACCACGATCGCCGCCAGGAACAGGCCGAACAGCGGCCAGCGTAGCCGGCTCAACGGCGCAAGCCAGCCCTGCAGGCGCGTGCCCAGGGTCGACACGTCGCGGATGCGCAGGGACGCTGGCAACAGGTGCGGCAGCACGAAGCGGGTGACGACGGCGGCGGTGGCGAGCCCGGCGATGGCATACAGGCCGAGTTGGGCGAGGCCGGGGAAACCCGAGAACAGCAGCGAGGCGAAACCGAACAGCGAGGTGAGCACGCCAAGGCGAATGGTCGGCCAGAAGGCGGCGATCCAGGCCGACTCGGGCTGCCCACCGGCCGGGTCCGCGTGTTCGGATTGCATCAGCAGATAGATGGAGTAGTCCACCGCCTCGCCGATCAGCGCGACACCGAAACCCAGGGTGGCGCCATGGATGGTGCCGAAGCCCAGGCTCACCGCGGCCGCGCCGGCCAGCGCGCCGGAGGCGACCGGCAGCAGGCCGAGAAACAGGGCGGTCGGCGAGCGGTAGACCAGCAGCAGCAGACTGACGATGAGCAGGGTGCCGAGGCCGGACAGCCGGGTGACCTCGCCCTTGATGGTTTCGCGGGCCTCGACCGAGAAGGGACCGGGGCCGGTCAGGACGAGTTGCAGGCTGGCAGGCGAGCCGGCCTGGAATGCCGCGCGGATGGCCTGCACCGCACGTTCCTGGCCGTCGGTGTCGGCGCCCTCGGCGCGGGTGCGGGCCAGCAGCAGGGCGCGCTCGCCGTCACGCGAGGCCCAGACTCCGTCAACCATGTTCGGCCGGCTTTCTCCGCTCAGGGTATCGAGGATCTGCATGAATTCGCCGGTGGGATCGCGCGGCAGCAGGGTCTTGCCGAGCAGGCCGGTCGAGGTGGCGAGGAGGTCGATGCTGTCCGCCACGGCGGCTTCGAGCCCCTCGACGCTGAAGCGCTCGGGGCCGACCGCGGGGCTGAGCTGGTAGCGGTTGTCGAACAGCAGCTGGCGGTCGCGTTCCAGGCCGACGCTCTCGCCGTTGGCGACGTGCAGGAACTGCGGATCGGTGCGCAGGCGGGCGCCCAGCGCTTGGGAAGCCTGCGCGCGCTGGGCGGGGCTGCCGCCCTCGATGCCGATCAGGATGAGGCGCGAGGCGATGCCGGATTTGAGCTGGTCGACCAGCAGCCGCTGTTCCTGGGTGGGCGCGCGCGGCAGGAAGGCGGAGAGATCGGCAGTGAAGCTGGCGCGGCCGACCAGCACGACGCAAACAGCGACGAAGGCCAGCCACGCGACGATGGCGATGCGACCGCGCCGGATCATGGCGCGTCGGCCTTCTGGATGCGCATCAGCGAACGGTCGCCGTCGGCCTGCAGGATCTCCACGCTGCGCACCACCTCCTGGGTTCCCTCCATGCGGATGCGCGCGATGACGGCGCCGACCCTGGGGTCGAGCGGGGTGAGCATCAGGGTCCAGTTTTCGAGGCCGCCGTCCAGCGCCAGCTGGTAGACGCGTTCCAGCGCGTGGCGGTCGCCGGCGAGGGTGGCGCGGATGCTCTCGATCATGCCGGCCACTTCCGGGTAATCCTTGAGCTGCAACACGTGCTTGCGGCGGCCGCGCTCCAGGGTGAGGGTGTCGCCGTCGAGCACCATGGTCTCCGGCCGGGGTTTCAGGGTGCGCTTTTCCAGACGGGCTGGCGCGACGAAGCGCAGTTCGCCGGATGACTCGACCGGCTGGTCGAGGATGGCGAGGTATTTTGTCTCGGTGAAGGTGGCCGCGCCTTGTGGGTGCTGCGCCAGGTGCGCCATGAGCTGGCCGACGGAGAGCGGCGCGGCCTGCACGGCCGCGCTGCAAAGCAGCGCCCATGCGGCCAGCCAGCCCGGACGGGAACGGCGTCGCACGCAGCGGCTCATGGACGCGTGTCCTTCGCGCGCCAGAAATCGAAGAAGTTGAACCAGTTGTAGGGCGTGGCGCGGCAATGGCGCTCCAGGCTGGCGGCGTAGGCCCTCACCGCGGCCTCGATGGCGGCCGCCCGCCCCGGGCGCTCGATGTCGCTGAAATCGGCCAGCCGCTCGAAGTGGATGGCGTAGCGGTTGCCGCCGAGGTAGAGGCCGCTCATGAACAGCACCGGCCGCTTCAGCATGGCGGCCAGACGCATGGGGCCAAGCGGGAACTCGGCATCCGCCCCCAGGAACGGAACGCGCAGGGTCGGATCCTCGCCGAGGCTGCGGTCGCCCAGCACGCCGAGCACCATGCCCTCGTCGAGGCAGGCCTGCGCCCGCAGCATCGAGTCGAGCTGCCCTAGGGGGACGATGTCCTGTACCGCCGCCGGATTGATGGTGGCCAGCGCGGCATTGAGCTTGCGGGCGTTTTCCTCGTACATGACCATCGCCACCCGGAGGCCGGGCTGGCGGCGGCCGATCGCGCGGACCGCCTCGAAGCTGCCCATGTGAGCGCCCATCAGGAAGGCGCCGCGCCCGGCGGCCAGCACCTGCCTGATCACGTCCTCGCCGTGCACGTCCACCTCGAACAGGTCGAAGCGCGCGTTGAGCAGGAAGACGCGGTCGTGGATGGTGGAGGCAAAGCTGTGGAAATGGCGGTACAGGTCGGCGAAGCGGGGCGCGCGGCCCAGCGCGCGGCGCAGATAGAGGCGGGACGCCGCCTTGGCGGCCGGTGCGAAAAGCAGGAAATAGAGGCTGATGCCCGCGAGGACCAGGCGCGCGGGGGCACGTCCCAGGCGCAGGGATATCCACGTCATCAGCCGCAGCATGGCCATGCTGCTGCGCTCCGGACGCCGGGCCCACTCCGCCTGCGGCGCGGCCGCGCGCGCAATCTCCGGGGCGGTCATGACTGCGGCGCCTGCGAAAACGCCACGCTGCCGCTGGCCACGACCCGCTCGCCGCAGCGGATGTCGAAGCGGAAGCCGCTAGACGGCGAGCCGGCGTAATGCAGGGTGAGCGCCTCGCCGGGCAGAACCGGACTGAGGAACTTCGCCGATTTGAGTTGCGCCGCCGCGGACTGCAGGGTGTATTGGGCTGCCAGGGCATGCAGCGCCGCATCGAGCAGCACGACGCCGGGAAGGATGGGGCGGCCGGGGAAGTGTCCGCCGTACGCCGGATGGTCCGCGGCGATGGGCAGGGTCAGTTCGCTCATGCCGGCTCCCGGGTCGCGCCCCGGGACTGCAGGGTGGCCAGCAGATCCTGGGTGATCTGGCTCGGGAGCTTGCCGGTGGCGTTGCGCGGCAGGGCGTCGACGAACAGCAGGGGACGCGGCAGGAAGACGGGGTCGATGCGCTCGCGCAGCGCCTGGGTCAGGGCAGCCGGGGTGAGGCCGGGGGCGACCACCAAGGCGGTGAGGCGGCCGATGCGGTCGGGGCCGTCCTCGCGGGGCAGCAGGAAGACGCCGTCCTGCACGCCAGGGATGGCGTTCAATTGATGGTTGAGGTAGGCCAGCGAGGTGCGCTTGCCGGCGATGTTGACGAGGTCGGCGTGGCGGCCATGCAGCAGGAAGGTGCTCGATACCGCTCCGTCGCCGCTGAGTTCGATGACATCGGAGAGGTGGGTCGGGGTCTCGATGTGGCCGCCTTCGGCCCAGACCGACTGCCCATCGCGGCGCAGACGAATGCCCGGCAGGGTGTCCCACTCGGCTCCGGCAGTGGGGCGGCGCGAGGCGAGCTGGCCGGTCTCGGTGCAGCCGTAGATTTCGTAAAGGGGCGCGCCGAAACGGCTCTCGGCTTCGCGGGCCAGCTCATGCGACAGCGGGGCGGTGGCCGACAGGATCTGGTCGACCGCGGGCAGCGTGCGCTGATCCGCGAGCACGGCGCGCAGGTGGTAGGGGGTGGTGACCAGCAGGCGCGGCCGCGGCAGGCTCGCCAGGGCGGCGCAGATATCCGCCGGGTAGAAGGGGTGGCCGGCGTGCAGCGCGGCGCCGCTTTGCAGCGGCATCAGCACGGTGGATTCCAGGCCGTACATGTGCTGCGGCGGGACGGTGCCGAGAATGGCATGGGCCGCGCCCATGCCCAGGCGTTCCGCCTCCCCCTGCACGTTGCGCACCAGGCTGCCCCAGCGTTTGGGATGGGGCAGCGGGACGCCGGTGGAGCCGGAGGTGAAGACCTGGGCGACGACCTGCGCGCAATCGATTTCGGGAATGGCCGGGTCGGCCGCCGGGGGTGGCATCGTTTCGGGATAGCGGAAGCCGGGCAGGTCGACGGCGCCGTTGTCCTTGTCCGCGATGCAGAAGACATCCGGGGCGATGCACTGCATCTGCCGGACCATTTCCGGGGTGTGGGTCGAAGGCAGCAGGCTGACCCGGCCGCTGACGATGCACGCCGCCAGGGCGACGGTGAATCGGTAGCGGTCGCCGCACAGGTTGAGCACATGCCGCCCCGGCGGCAACGCGCCGGCGATGTGCTCGACCTCGCCGAGGAACTGCCTGACGCTGACCGGCGTGTTGCCGCGCCAGGCCATGACGGCATCGAGGCGGCGATGGGCGATGAGCGGCAGGAGCGACATGGTCGGCGAGCAGACAGCCTAGCGGATATCGGGAGAGGCGCCCGGGCGCGCGGCCGGGGTTTTCCAGTAGGCGCGCATGCCGTCCATGATGCTGTGCTGCTTCTGGTGCGGCAGCTTGCGCAGGCGCACGGCGTATTCGACGACGAACATCAGGACGATCAGCGGGAAGGAGAGGAAGTTGGCGAACACCGACCAGGCCTCGATGCTGGCCATCAAGAACAGCGCGCTGGAAACCACGCTGATCGCCAGCAGAAACAGCGTCCATGCCAGCGTGACCTGGCGCGAATAGCGGACTTCCTCCGGCGTCAGGCTGCCGTGCACCACTTCGGCAAAGCGGGTGCACAAGGCTTGCCGCCCGCGCGCGAGGGTGGCGCCGAATGCGGCCGCCAGCATGGCGTAGGTGCCGGCGTGCTGCAGGAAATAGACCCAGCTGAAGTTGCGTTCGAGCGCGCCCCAGAAGGCCCACAGCAGCGCGGCGACGCCTGCGCACAGCAGCAGCATGGCGGGCTTCTGATGCGAACGCCAGGTCAGCCAGAGCAGGATGGCCAGCGAGGGGGCCAGCGAGACGGCCACCCCCAGCGCGGGGAGGGTGGTCGCTGCCGCGGTGGCGGTACTGTAATGCGCCAGCACGGGGTACGCGATGGCCCCGGCAATGATGACGATCCAGCGGACTGCGCGGACCAGGGCCAGCTTCATTTTGTTCGGTTGGCCGCGATGTGCCGCGTCAGGCTGGCGAGGGAACTGAAGATGCTGACGTTGTCCGCATTGTCTGCGCGCAACTGGAAACCGAAATGCTTGGACACGACCAGGGCCACTTCCAGGATGTCGATGGAATCGAGTCCGAGCCCCTCGCCATACAGGGGGGCATCGGCTTGAATCTCTTCGGGACTGATGTCGAGATTGAGGGCGGAAACGATGAGACCGGCGACTTCGTTTTGCAATTCCAGGTTGGCTTCGGACATGACGACTTCACGACAATAATGGCTGGGGCGGCCCGAGGGGGTCGGGCCGGTGCCTATTATATTCGTTAAGCGTGGAAAGCCGCCTGGTCAGGGCCCCGCTTATTCCGGCTTGCGGTACACCATGCGGGCGTGGGTGGCGGGGTCGGTGGCGATCTCGTTGATGCGTCCGTTCTTGCCCCAGACCACGCGGTAGGGGGCAAAGCTGGAGGCCCAGTAGTTCCAGACCGGGGCGTCCAGCGACACCGTCTCGTCCCGCTGGGGATAGCCCACGGCAATGATGGTCTGCTCCTTGGTCATGCCCGTCACCACCTGGCCGAAGCGGATCGCTTCACGCACATTGGCAGGGTACTGGGCGATTTTTGCCTTGGGGTCTTCGGTCAGAATCAGTTTCTCGGCGAACTGTTCCAGCGTTTCCTGCGCGCGGCCGTAGTCCAGACCGATGCGCATGGCCTTGCCATCCATGTCCACATGCAGCCGGTAGCGGCCATAGCCTTTCAATTTGACGGGCGTGCCTGCGGGGATGAAGGGCAGCGAGCCGAAGTTGGAATCACTGATCCAGTCGTCTTCGTAATGCAGATTGCAGCATGTGTATCCCTCGCGCAGCGGCGCTTCGTCCTTTTTGGGGCCGAACCAGTCGAAGGCCTGGGCGTGGGGAACACACAGGACAGCTGCGAACAAGGCAACGGCTAGTTTGAATGTGTTTGCGTTTTTCATGTTGGTCTCCCTTTGGTGTTGCCCTATGTTAGGGGCCTTGCCAGGCAACGGCAAGACTCTGCGGCAGCGCAGGACAAACCCTGCGGTAGGGCTGCAGCCGAAGGTGCGGCAAGCGGCGGCCATCTGTCCTGCCTTCAGAACCGCTCATCTGCGCGCAAATAACGCCACTGCCCGGGCGGCAGTTTTCCCAGCGGGACGCCGCCTAGGCGGATGCGTTTCATCGAGGCCACATGCAGGCCGGCGGCTTCGCACAGGTGCGCGATCTGCCCGGGCTGGGCGCCTTTCAGCGCCACCCGCAGGCGGGTTTCGTTTTGCCAGCTGACCTTGATGGCGGGCGGGGTGCGGCCATT
>JAJYXG010000057.1:0-20748 GCA_021791095.1 Pseudomonadota bacterium | reverse complement strand
CTACAACAACCTGGCCGTGCTGTACGCCTCGCAAAGCAAGTACGAGGAAGCGAAGAACGCGCTGGAGATGGCGATCCGCACCCATCCCAGCTACGCCACCGCCCACGAAAACCTCGGCGACATCTACGCCAAGATGGCCTCGATCGCCTACGACAAGGCACTGGCGCTCGACAACAAGAATGCCGCCGCGCAGACCAAGCTTGCACTGATCCAGGACATGATAGGCGGCGGGCAACCGCGCAAGCCGGCTACTGCCAAACCGGTCGCCGCCGCTTCCGCCAAGCCCGTTGCCGCCGTCGCCAGGGTGGCCGCTGCGGACCCCTCTCCTGTCAGCCCCGCCCCGGCAAACGCCGGCATCGAAGCCGCCATCACCCGCTGGGCACAAGCCTGGTCGGCGCGTGACGTCGATGCCTACTTGGCCGCCTACGCCAGCGATTTCACCGCCGATGGCATGACGCGCGCGAACTGGGAAGCCCAACGCCGCGCCCGCATCACTGCGCCCAAGAGCATCGAAGTGCAGATCAGCGACCTCAAGATCGAGCAGCAGGGCGACACCGCCAGCGCCACCTTCCGCCAGGCCTACCGTTCCGACCGCCTGAACTCCACCGTGACCAAAACGCTGAAACTGGCATTGCAGAATGGCCAGTGGCGCATCGTCGGCGAGACGTCCCAGTAAAACCTATGCTGCGTCTTTTCCTTACGCTCCTGCTTGCCGCCCCGACGCTTCATGCCGCCGGGCTGGACGCTGACCGCCAGCTGGCCAACAGCCTGCTGGCGGTCACGCAAAGCCGGATGCCGGAAGCGCTCACCGCCGTCGATCGGCTGACGCAGCAACACCCGAATTTCCGCCTGGCACACCTGGTCAAGGGCGATCTGCTGCTGGCGCGTGCCCAGCCCCTGCAGACGCTGGGCAATACCGGCGGTGCACGCAGCGCCGACCTGGACCAGTTGCGCGACGAAGCACGTCAGCGCGTCCGTGCCCTCACCGATTCGCTGCCCAACGACAAGGTTCCGGCCTACCTGCTGAACCTGGACGACAGCTATCGCCATGCGCTCGTAGTCGATGCCAGCCGCTCGCGCCTGTATGTCTATGCCAACCGTGCCGGGCTGCCCATCCGGGTGGCCGATTTTTACGTCACCATCGGCAAAGCCGGTGCCGGCAAGCAGAAGGAAGGCGACAACCGCACCCCGGTCGGCATCTACACGATCTCAGGCTTCAAGTCGCCGCGCGAACTCACCGATTTTTACGGCAGCGGCGCGTTCACCCTGTCCTATCCCAACGAGTGGGACACCCGCCAGGGGCGCAACGGGCACGGCATCTGGATCCACGGCAGCCCGAGCAACACCTACAGCCGTGCGCCTCGCGCCAGCGAAGGCTGCGTGGTGCTGGCCAACGACGACCTGACCCGGCTCGGCCACTATGTCCAGACCGGCAAAACCCCGGTGATCATTGCCGAACAGGTTGAATGGGTGGCCTACGATGCGCTCGATGCGCGCCGCGGCGATCTGGCAGCCGCCATCGACCAATGGCGGAAGGACTGGGAGAGCCGTGACACCGCGCGCCTGCTCAGCCATTACAGCGCGTCGTTCCGCACCGGGTCGCAGAACCTGCAGGCGTTTGCCGCCAGCAAGCAGAAAGTCAACGCCGCCAAATCGTGGATCAAGGTCGAGCTCGACAACGTCAGCCTCATGCTCTACCCGCAAGGGGCAGGCCGTGGCTCTAAAGACGCTGTCCCAGGGGATACACCTTCGGATAAAGCGTCAAGAACCACGCACTACCCGGAACGGCCCGACTTCGCGCTGGTGAGCTTCGTGCAGGACTACCAGAGCAACAACCTCAGCGACCGCACCCCCAAGCGCCAGTTCTGGAGCCGCGAAAACGGCCGCTGGAAAATCATTCACGAAACCTCTCTTTAGGACGCATACGACACATGGTCAAGCTGCACACCAATCACGGCATCATCACCCTTGAACTCGACGCCGAGAAGGCGCCCAAGACGGTCGAAAACTTCCTGCAATATGTGCGCGACGGTTTCTTCGACGGCACGATTTTCCATCGCGTGATCGACGGTTTCATGATCCAGGGCGGCGGCTTCGAGCCCGGCATGACGCAAAAGCCCACCCGCGACGCGATCGAGAACGAAGCGTCGAATGGCCTGAAGAACGGGGCCTACACCATCGCCATGGCGCGCACCCCCAACCCCAATTCGGCGACCGCGCAGTTCTTCATCAACGTCGCCAACAACAGCTTCCTCAATTTCACTGCGCCCACCCCGCAGGGCTACGGCTACGCCGTGTTCGGCAAGGTGGTCGAGGGCATGGACGTGGTCGACAAGATCAAGAAGGTGAAGACCGGCAACCGCGCCGGCCACCAGGACGTGCCGCTGGATGACGTGGTCATCACCAAGGCTGAAATCGCCTGAAGGCGTTGATGAAAGCGGGTCGCACCTTTTTTGTAGCCGACCTGCATCTCACCGACGAACGCCCGGTCGCCACCGGGCGTTTTTTTCGCTTCTTGCAGGAAGAGGCGGCGGATGCGGATGCGCTCTACATCCTGGGCGACCTGTTCGAGGCCTGGACCGGCGACGACCACGACGAGCAGGTGGCGCACGACACCGCGCGCCAGCTCAAAGCGCTGGCCGATGCCGGCACGCAGGTCTATTTCATGCACGGCAACCGCGACTTCATGCTGGCGCAGCGCTACGCCGCACGATCGGGCATGACGCTGCTCGCCGACCCCACCCGCATCGATCTGTATGGCGTGCCGACGCTCTTGATGCACGGCGATACCCTGTGCACCGACGACACGGCCTATCAGTGCTTTCGCCGCCGGGCACGGCATCCGCTCACACTGGCGTTGCTGCGGCGGCTGCCTGTTGCCTTGCGCCGCCGCCTCGCCCGGCAGGCGCGGGCAGGCAGCGAATCGGCCAAGGCCGGCAAGCCGGCCGCGATCATGGATGTGAACAGTGACGAAGTGGTGCGGGTGCTGCGCGAGCAACAGGTCAGCCGGCTGATTCACGGCCACACGCATCGCCCGATGCAGCATGTCCATGCGGTCGATGGCCATGACTGCGAGCGCTGGGTCGTGCCGGACTGGTATGCCCGCTGGGGTTACGTCGTGTGCGACGCAGCAGGCTGCGCGCTCAAGGTCGCGGAATTATGACGGCGCGTTGATCGCGGTGAGGCCTTCCGGCACACGAAACAGCTCGGGCCGCAAAGGCTCCCGGGTCTCGCTTTCGAACTGGCGCGTCCGTCCGGTGAACTCGCGTTCCTCCAGCGGCAAACCGAGCTTGAGCGTCGCACCCGCTTCCCACACCTGGTTCGCCAGATCGCAGTCGTGCTGCATCTCGCGCGGCGTGTCCTTCCACATGCGGTATTGGGTGGCGGCCAGAATGGATTTCAGTTCGGCCATCGCACGCGCCGCATCGGGCGCCGCACGCCGGGCGGCGATGCCCTCGCTGCACACCACATCCTTCAGCGTCAGACTGAAGCGGCGGGTGCCCTGCGCAGCGGCGCGGATGTCGAGCCGGGGCTTCCAGCCGGCGGGTCTGGGCGGCAGCGTGCCGGGCGCGAACACCATGGCCATGTTGTTGCCGTGCATGACATTGATCACCCGACGCTGGCGCCGATCCAGCAGGACAAAATCGCCGTTGTCCTCGCCGCTGTCCATGCGCATGAAATCCGGGGTCACCAGGATGCGCGTCAGATAGGGCCGATCGCCCGGGTCCTGATCGTGATAACGCAGCGCGATCATGTCCTGCTGCCGGGCAGGCATGTCGGCTGCATGGGCTGCGCCCATGCCAAGCAAGCACAACATCAACCCCATTCTCATCCTGCAAGCCCCCGTTCAAGATCGGCCTGGATGTCGGCCACCGATTCCAGCCCCACTGCGATGCGCACCAGCCCGTCGCCGATGCCGGCCGCCGCGCGCTGTTCCGGCGTCATGCGGCTGTGGGTGGTGGTCGCCGGATGGGTGATGGTGGTCTTGGTGTCGCCCAGGTTGGCGGTGATCGACAGCAGCTTCGTCGAATCGATCAGCTTCCACGCGGCCGCCTGGCCGCCCTTGAGTTCGAACGCGACGATGCCGCCGCCGGTCTTCTGCTGCGCCATCGCCAACTCATGCTGCGGATGCGACGGCAGACCGGGGTACAGCACGCGCGCCACCTGCGGCTGTGCCTCCAGCCATTGCGCCAGCGCCAGCGCGTTGCGCGAATGCGCCTCCATGCGCAGCGACAGCGTCTCCATGCCTTTCAGGATCACCCAGGCGTTGAAGGCCGACAGCGTCGGCCCGGCGGTGCGCAGGAAGGTGTAGACGCCTTCCATCAGCGCCTGGCTGCCGAGCACCGCGCCGCCCAGCACCCTGCCCTGCCCGTCCAGATACTTGGTGGCGGAATGGATGATGATGTCGGCGCCGAGTTCGAGCGGTTTTTGCAGCGCCGGCGAGCAGAAGCAGTTGTCGACCGCGAGCCACGCACCCGCCTCGTGCGCGATGTCGGCGAGCGCGCGGATGTCGCTCACTTCGGTCAGCGGGTTCGACGGCGACTCGACGAAGAACAGCTTGGTGTTCGGCTTCACCGCCGCGCGCCATTCCGCCGGGTCGGTCGGCGACACGTAGGTGGTCTCGATGCCGAAGCGACCGAGGATGTTGGAGAACAATTGAACCGTCGAGCCGAAGATCGAGCGCGACGCGACGACGTGCTCGCCCGCCTTCATCAGCCCCATCACCGTCGCCAGGATTGCCGCCATGCCGGAGGCGAACGCCACGCAGCGCTCGGCACCCTCGAGCGCGGCAAGCCGCGCTTCCATCATCTGGACGGTGGGATTGGTGAAGCGCGCGTAGATCGGGCCGGGCTGCTCGCCCTTGAAACGTGCCGCGGCTTCGGCGGCGCTGCCGAACACGAAGCTGGAGGTGAGGAACAGCGCCTCCGAGTGTTCGTTGAACTGGCTGCGTACCGTGCCGGCGCGCACCGCCAGCGTCTCGATGTCGTATTCGTCGTTGTTCATGTTCGATTCCAAAATAAAAAACCCCGAACGGCAAGCGCGGTTCGGGGTTTCCCTGGCGACGCTTTAGCCGAATTTATCAAGCGCCCGCAAGCTGAGGTTCAAATCGGCGCCAGGGACAATTTACGCCCGGCGCCGGACACGGTCAACCGTTTCCGGTCGCCAGGTTGAGATCGAGTTGCTGGGTCGACAGGGCCGACGGCGGCGGCGTTTCGCCATTGCGCACCGCCTCGACGTAGTTCAGGTACTCCGGTGTGACGTCGCCGGTGATGTAGCGGCCGTCGAAGCACGAGGTGTCGAAGTCGAGAATTGCCGGATTTCCCGCCCGCACCGCCGCGATCATGGCGTCGAGGTCCTGGTAGACCAGAGCGTCGCAGCCGATTTCGCGTGCGATGTCCTCGTCGGTGCGACCGTTGGCGATGAGCTCGTTGCGCGTCGGCATGTCGATGCCGTAGACGTTGGAGTAGCGCACCGGCGGCGAGGCCGAGGCGAAATAGACCTTGGACGCGCCGGCATCACGCGCCATCTGCACGATCTCGCGGCTGGTGGTGCCGCGCACGATGGAATCGTCGACCAGCAGCACGTTACGCCCCTTGAACTCTTCGCCGATGGCGTTGAGCTTCTGCCGCACCGATTTCTTGCGCAGCGCCTGTCCCGGCATGATGAAGGTGCGGCCGATGTAGCGGTTCTTGATGAAGCCTTCGCGGTATGGCACGTTGAGGTGGTTCGCCAGCTGCAGTGCGGAGGGGCGACTGGTGTCGGGAATCGGGATCACCACGTCGATCTTCAGGTGGGCGAACTCGCGCTTGATCTTTTCGGCCAGCGACACGCCCATGGCGAGCCGCGTGCTGTAGACCGAGACGCCATCCATCACCGAATCCGGACGCGCAAGGTAGACGTATTCGAAGATGCAGGGATTGAGCACCGCCTTGTCGCTGCACTGGCGGCTGTGCAGCTTGCGCTGGTAGTCGATGAACACCGCTTCGCCCGGTGCCACGTCGCGCAGCAGGCGGAAGCCCAGCGTATCGATCGCCACGCTTTCCGACGCGATGATGTACTCGTGCGGTGTCGCCTGTTCGTTGACGCCGATCACCAGCGGCCGGATGCCGTGCGGGTCACGGAAGGCCAGCAGGCCGTAGCCGGCGATGAAGGCGGTCACCGCGTAGGCACCCTTGCAGCGCGCGTGCACGCCGGCCACCGCGCCGAAGATCGTGTCCAGGCTCAGTTGCCGACCCGATGCGCGCACCTGCAACTCGTGCGCCAGCACGTTCAGCAGCACCTCGGAATCCGAGTTGGTGTTGACGTGGCGCAGGTCGGCGCGGAACAGCGATTCCTTGAGTTCGTGGGTATTGGTCAGGTTGCCGTTGTGCCCCAGCACGATGCCGTAGGGCGAATTGACGTAGAACGGCTGCGACTCGGCCGACGACGATGCGCTGCCCGCGGTGGGATAGCGCACATGCGCCACCCCCATGTCGCCGAGCAGGTTGCGCATGTCGCGGGTGCGGAACACGTCGCGCGCCAGCCCCTGCCCCTTGTGCATGTGAAAGCGGCTTTCTTCCGCCGTCACGATCCCTGCAGCATCCTGCCCGCGATGCTGCAACACCATCAGCCCATCGTACAAAAGCTGATTGGCCGCCGAATTAGAAACGACTCCGATTACCCCGCACATGCTGTGCACCCATCCATAAGATTATTCAAAGCGAACGTATTTCGCCACGTCAGCCGGCAGCAGCGGCAAGGCCGCCAATGCCATCGCCTGCAGGCTGTTCGACAGCCTGGCCTGCTTCCAGAACTCGGTACGCGGCAACGAGGTCAGTCCGGCAGCCAGCGTCAGGCCGACCAGGATCACCAATCCCTTGGCCAGCCCCAGCACCCCGCCCAGCACCTTGTCCGCGCTGCCCAGGCCCACCGCCTTGACCAGCGTTGCCAGAGCATGCCCCAGCAGCAGCACGCCGATCAGCACCACCAGAAAAACCACCGCAAAGCCTGCGAAATAGCGGATCGCCGGGCTTTCGATAGCGACGGGAAGCAGCGGCGCGACCAACAACGCACCCCACTTTCCGGCCAGAAACGCCAGGATCCAGGCAGCCAGCGAAAACAGCGTGTCGACCAGGCCGCGCATCAGGCCGCGCACCACGGTGAGGATCAGTACCAGCACCACGATGATATCGAGCATGCTCATTTCACGAGCACCTGGCCGCTCATGCCGTTTTCAGCCAGTTTCACTGCGGCTGCGACCGCGGCCTGGCGCGATGCGTAGGGTCCCACGCGCACACGCGTCAGTTTCCCGACGGTGTCGGTGTAGGCCGGCAAACCCGCCTGGGCCGCGCGCGCCTTGAGCGAATCGGCCTTGGCGGAATCGGACAAGGCGGCCAGTTGCACCACGAAGGCCTCGCTGGCTGCTGCGGGCTTGGCCTGCGCGACAGGCGGTGCAGCAGGTTTGGGCGGCGGTGGAGCGGACACCGGTTTGACCGGTGCGGCCTGGGCTGGTTCAGGCCTGGGGGCGGGCTCGGCCTGTGGCGCCGGCTTGGCGGGTTCGGTCTGAGTCGCGGGTTGCGCCGCAGGCGGGAGCAATGCAGCCGGTGCCGGGGTGGCCGCCACATCGGCGTCGCCAGCCTGCTCGGGCTGCGCTTCAGGTTCGGGGGCCGCCGCCATGCGGACAGCCAGCGAACTCGCTGGCGGCGGTTCGTCTTCCAACAGCAGCGGCAGCACGATCACCGCCAGCAGGGTCAACGCCACCGCGCCGATCAGGCGGCGCCGGGCGAGGCGTTTGAGGTCATTTTCACTGCTGGGTGGCGGCATGGTCGAGGACGGCGGCAACGGTATAGAACGAACCGAAGACGAGAATTCTATCACCTTCGTGCGCCGCGCTTCGCGCCTCCGCGAGCGCCATGTTCACATCCTGTTGCACGCTGATCGGCGCACTGTTTACCTGCGTGCGCAAAATGGCAGCCAGCGCCTCGGCATCCTGCGCGCGAGGCGACTCGGGGGTGCACGTCCACCACGCATCGATCAGATTGTGCAATGCCGCAAACACGCCTGCCGCATCCTTGTCGGCCAGCATGCCCACCACTGCCAGCGTGCGCCCGGCCGCCGGCTGCTCGCGCAAGGTGGCGGCAAGCGCCCGCGCCGCTTCCGGATTGTGTGCCACGTCGAGAATGATATCCGGCGCCCGTGCAATGCGCTGGAATCGTCCCGCTGCCCGGGCCGTGGCGAGTCCCTGGCGTATCGCCTGCTCGCTCACCGGCAGGCGGTCACGCACGGCTTCCAGCGCCACCAGCGCGGCGGCGGCGTTGCGCAACTGAAAGGCGCCCGCCATGGCCGGGAGGGGCAGTCCCGACAAGCTCGTGTCCGGGCCGCGATAACTCCAATGGGCACCCTCGCGCAGGGCGGAAAAATCCCGGTTCACACACCACAGGTCGGCGCCGATGTGCCGGACATGCTCGAGCAGGCTGGCGGGGGGCTCAGGGTCGGCACAGATGGCGGGGCGGCCCGCACGGTAAATTCCGGCTTTCTCGAAGCCGATCTTCTCGCGGGTATCGCCCAGATAGTCCATATGGTCGAGATCGACGCTGGTGACGATCGCGACATCGGCGTCGAACACGTTCACCGCGTCGAGCCGGCCGCCCAGGCCCACTTCGAGGATGGCAACGTCGACGCCGGCGTCGACGAACTGCAGCATCGCGCCCAGGGTGCCGAATTCGAAATAGGTCAGCGAGGTGTCGCCGCGCGCGGCGTCGATCCTTTCAAATGCGGCGATCAGGTCGGCGTCGCTCGCTTCCGTGCCGGCGATCCGCACGCGTTCGTTGTAGCGCAGCAGATGCGGCGAGGTGTAGAGGCCGGTTTTGTAGCCGGCAGCGCCGAGGATGGCTTCCAGATAGGTGCAGGTGGACCCCTTGCCGTTGGTGCCGCCGACGATGATGAGCGGAAACGCCGGGGCAAGCCCGAGCGCATCCTTGACCCGGCACACCCGGTCGAGCCCCAGCTCGATGGCACTGGGATGCAGCTGCTCCAGCCGCGCCAGCCAACCGGCCAGCGAAAGACCCGAGCGTGTCAACACGCCCTAGGCGGCAAGCGCCGGCCGGCCCATCATCATCGCCAGCGTGGTGGCGAGTTCGTCGCGCATCTGGCGGCGGTCGATGATGCGGTCGATGGCGCCCTTTTCCTGCAGGAATTCGGCGCGCTGGAAGCCTTCCGGCAGTGTCTCGCGCACCGTCTGCTCGATCACGCGCGGACCGGCAAAGCCGATCAGCGCATTCGGCTCGGCGACGATGAGGTCGCCCAGCATGGCGAAACTGGCCGACACGCCGCCCATGGTGGGGTCGGTCAGCACCGAGATGAAGGGCAGGCGGTTGCGCGACAGCTGCGTCAGCGCAGCCGAGGTTTTCGCCATCTGCATCAGCGAAAACAGTCCCTCCTGCATGCGCGCGCCGCCACTGGCGGAAAAGCAGACGAAGGCCGAGTTCGACTCGATCGCCGCTTCCACGCCCTGGACGAAACGCTCACCGACCACCGAGCCCATCGAGCCGCCCATGAATTTGAACTCGAACGCGGCCGCCACCACCGGCACCGCCTTGACGCTGCCGCCGAGCACCACCAGCGCGTCGGTTTCCGAGGTGCCGGTCTGGGCCTCTTTCAACCGGTCGGGATATTTCTTGCTGTCCTTGAACTTCAGCGGATCGAGCGGGGTGACCTGGGCGCCGATCTCATGCTGGCCTTCGGTGTCGAGCAGCATGGCCAGCCGCGCACGGGCACCGATGCGGTGGTGGTGGCCGCACTTGGGGCACACTTCAAGATTGCTTTCGAGGTCGGCGCGGTAGAGCACCTCATTGCACGCCGGGCACTTGGACCAGAGCCCTTCCGGCATCGATTTGCGCGCCTCGACGCGGCGCTTGATTTTCGGGGGCAGAATTTTCTGGAACCAGCTCATTGTTTTCTCCGCTAGCTAAATTTTTATACAGCTGATTTCGATGCGGCGTCGACACCGCGGCGCAACTCGGCCACCAGGTGCCTGACGCGGTTGACGCATTCGCCTTCCGGCGCGGTCTCGATTTCGTTGATGATGCGGCTGCCCACCACCACGGCGTCGGCAATCCGTGCCACCGCTTCGGCCGTTGCCGCGTCACGGATGCCGAAGCCCACGCCGACCGGCAGGCTGCAATGCTTGCGCACCATGGCCAGCTTCTCCGCCACTTCGTCGGTGTCGAGATTGGCCGAACCCGTCACGCCCTTCAATGACACGTAGTAGATGAAGCCGCCTGCGGCGGCAGCCACCTGTTCCACGCGCGACTCGGGTGTGGTCGGCGACAGCAGGAAAATCGGATCGAGCCCGTGCGCCTTGAACACGTCCGACACGCCTGCCGATTCCTCAGGAGGAATGTCCACCGTCAGCACGCCGTCCACCCCGGCCGCCTTCGCAGCCTGGGCAAAGGTCTCGTAGCCCATGTGCTCGACCGGATTGGCATAACCCATCAGCACCACCGGCGTGGTCATGTTGCTCTTGCGGAATTCCGCCGTCATCGCCAGCACATCCTTCAGCCCGACCTTGTTCGCAAGTGCCCGCTCGGAGGCACGCTGGATCACCGGGCCGTCGGCCATCGGGTCGGAAAACGGCACGCCCAGCTCGATGATGTCCGCGCCGGCTTCCACCAGCACATGCATCAGCGGCACGGTCAGGCCCTTGCCGGGATCGCCGGCGGTGATGAAGGGAATCAGGGCTTTCCTGTTTTGCGCTTTCAGCGCGGCAAAAGTCTCGCCGATGCGGCTCATGGTTGGGTCTTCTGAAAAATGCGGTTCATTGGGGGTGCCGACTTAGAGCGTGATGCCTGACACCTTCGCCACGGTATTGATGTCCTTGTCGCCGCGCCCGGACAGGTTGACCAGGATGATCTGATCTTTCTTCATGGTCGGCGCGAGTTTCTTCGCCTGGGCGACTGCGTGGCTGGACTCGAGCGCGGGGATGATACCTTCGAAGCGGCACAGGTCGTGGAACGCGGCCATGGCTTCGTCGTCGTTGATGGCGACGTATTCGGCGCGGCCGGCGTCCTTGAGGTAGCTGTGCTCGGGGCCGACGCCGGGATAGTCGAGGCCGGCAGAGATCGAGTGGGTTTCGATGATCTGGCCGTTTTCGTCCTGCATCAGATAGCTGCGGAAGCCGTGCAGCACGCCAGGGGTGCCGGCGGTGAGCGGCGCAGCGTGCTTGCCGCTTTCCACGCCGGAACCGCCCGCCTCGACGCCGATCAGGCGCACGTCTTCATACGGGATGTAAGGATGGAAGATGCCGATGGCGTTGGAGCCGCCGCCGACGCAGGCGATCACGGCATCCGGCTGGCGGCCGGTCAGCTCGGGCATCTGGACGAGGCACTCGCGGCCGATCACGCATTGGAAGTCGCGCACCAGCATGGGGTACGGATGCGGGCCGGCGGCGGTGCCGAGGATGTAGAAGGTCGACTCGACATTGGTGACCCAGTCGCGCATCGCCTCGTTGAGCGCATCCTTCAAGGTTTTGGAGCCCGACGAGACTGGCACGACGGTGGCGCCGAGCAGTTTCATCCGAAAGACGTTGGGCGACTGGCGGGCGACGTCTTCGGCGCCCATGTAGACCACGCATTCCATGCCGTAGCGCGCGGCGACGGTGGCGGAGGCGACGCCGTGCTGGCCGGCGCCGGTTTCGGCGATGACGCGTTTCTTGCCCATGCGCCGCGCCAGCAGCGCCTGGCCGATGGTGTTGTTGATCTTGTGCGCGCCGGTGTGGTTGAGGTCTTCGCGCTTGAGGTAGATCTGCGCGCCGCCGTATTGTTCGGACAGGCGTTTGGCGTGATACACCGGGCTGGGGCGGCCGACGTAGTGCTTGAGCTCGTATTCGAATTCGGCGATGAAGGCGGGATCGTTGCGCGCCTTGTCATACTCGACGCGCAGTTCTTCCAGTGCCGCCATCAGGGTTTCGGCGACGAAAATGCCGCCGTAGGGACCGAAATGGCCTCGGGAATCGGGGAGATCAGTCAGCTTCATGATGCTTCTTTCGCGTTCGCAATGAATCGCGCAATCTTGTGCGCGTCCTTGATGCCTTTTGAGACTTCGACCCCGGAGGACACATCCACCGCCCACGGATGAGTGCGCTCGACTGCCTCGGCGACGTTGTCGGGCGTGAGTCCGCCCGACAGAATGACCGGTTTGGGCAGATCCGGCGGGATCAGGCCCCAGTCGAACCGTTCGCCGGTGCCGCCCGGCATGCCTGGCACGAAGGCATCCAGCAACAGTCCGCGGGCGGCATCGAAGTCAGCCGCGCATTTTAGCAAATCCGTGTCCCGATTCACCCGCACCGCCTTGATAAAGGGTCGGCCGTGGCGCGCGCAGTCGGCCGGCGCCTCGTCGCCGTGGAATTGCAGCAGGTCGAGCGGGACGACGCGCAGCACGGATTCGATGAACACCGGGTCGGCGTCGACGAACAGGCCCACGCTCTGCACGAAGGGCGGCAACGCATGCACCAGGTCGGCGGCGGCTTCGACCGACACGTGGCGCGGGCTTTTTTCGTAGAACACGAAACCCAGGGCATCCGCCCCGGCTTTGCAAGCGAAATGCAGATCCTGCAAGCGAGTGATGCCGCAGATTTTTACGCGAACAGCCATCGTTCAGAGCTTTCCGGCAGGGCAAAGTGCGCAGGATACCGGATGTGGGTGAGATACAGACCGGCGGCGTCGAAGGTCGGCGCGGCGAGCGTGCGGTCGCGGCTGTCCAGAAGTTCGCCCACCCACGCCGGCGGCTGCACCCCGGCGCCGACCTGGATCAGGCTGCCCATCAGGTTGCGCACCATGTGGTGCAGGAAACCGTCGGCGCGAAAGTCGCACAGCAGATAGTCGCCGCGGCGCTCGATGTGCGCCAGCCGCAGTTCCTTCACCGGCGATCTGGCCTGGCACTCGGCCGCGCGGAAGGCGGAAAAATCGTGCTGTCCGATCAGGTGCGCCGCCGCGAGGTTCATCGCATCGGCGTCGAGCGGACGATGGTGCCAGCCGATCAGTCCCTGATTGAGTCCGGGCCGCACCGGGTGGTTCAGCAGCGCATAACGGTAGCCGCGCTGAGTGGCCGCAAAGCGGGCGTGGAAGTCCTCGCCAACTTCGCGCGCCCACAGCACCGCAACGCCCGCCGGCAGGTGACTGTTGACGCCGCGCACCCAGGCCGTCAGCGGGCGCGTTGCGCGGGTATCGAAATGCGCAACCTGAAATGCGGCGTGAACGCCCGTGTCGGTGCGTCCGGCAGCAGTGACACCGGTTTTTTCACCGGCAATGGCCGACACCGCCGCTTCCAGCGCGTCCTGCACGCCGCAGCCCTGCGGTTGTGACTGCCAGCCACAAAACCCAACGCCGCAATATTCCAGACCCACTACGATTCGCATATCAGGACGGCCTCATGCCAAGACGATCCCCACCAAGAGCAAGCCCGCGAGTATGACGGCGCTGTCGCGGGTTTGCCAGCGCTCGGCCTCAAGGGTATAGGTGGGGGGCGTCGCGTCGTCGGGTATCGGTACGCGCAGCGCATCCAGCCAGCGCGCCGGTTTGGGCGTGCGCTCGACATAATCCAGCGTCAGACCCAGGCGCACCGCAAAGGCGCGCCGATCGAAGCCGAACCAGGTCAGCGGCCAGGCCAGCGCATACAGCCCATAGATCAGGCGCGGGCGGGACGTGGTCGCCAGCAGCACGGCCAGCCCGACCAGCATCAACACCAGCCGCCCGGCGCGCAGCGCCCCCTGCTGCAGCCCTTCGACGTCCGGGCTCGCCCACCCCAGGGCCGGCCACAGCGCGGTACCCTGCAGGGCATAGGCATAGGTGAGCAGCAGCACCGCCAGCAGCCAGCGGGTACGGCGCAGCAGGCGCACGCCTTCGTGACGAACCGGCGCAAACAGAAAGGCCGTCGCGCAGGCGACGGCCAGGATGATCAGCAGGGGCAGCGCAGCACGTTCCACCGCCGCTGCCCACCCGCACCACAACAGGATGCGGGCTGCCGGATGCGGACCTTTAAGCAAGCGAACTCATCATGCCTTTCGCGTCGGCCTTTTGCTTGTCGCTGCCCTCGGCCAGCACCTCGTTGAGGATTTCACGCGCCCCTTCCTTGTCGCCCATTTCCACATAGGCACGGGCGAGATCGAGCTTGGTGCCGACTTCGTCCAGTTCGAGCTCGTTGCCGCCGGCTTCGCCGAGGTCGAGATCGAGGCCGCTGAAATCGAATTTGCTGTCGGGGCCGTTGTCTTCTTCCAGGCCGAGGTCGAGTTTCAGCGCTTCGTCGGCTGTGGCGGCGATGTCCAGGTCCGGCAGGTCGAAGCTGAGACCCTGGGTGTCCATTTCCACATAGCCCTGATCGGGTGTTGCAGCCGGCTCGGGCTGGGTGTCGAAATTGAGGACGTGTCCCGCGGTCTCGAACTCCAGCGGTGCGCTTTCAATCACCGGCGCGATCTCGGGTTCGGGTTCCTGCGCAGGCTCGGCGTGGAACTCGAGCACCGGCTCGGCCGCTGCTTCGGCCTCGGGTTCGTCGCCGCCGAAGGCCACCGCACCGCCGGCGACCGCTGCGGTGGCTGCCACCGTTGACGCTGCCGCTGCCGGGGCTGCACTCGACTGCACGCCGCCATACAAGGGGTTGGTCGGATCGATGCTACGGCCCATTTCGCAGGCCTTTTCCCACAACGGGCTCGATTTGCTGCCCAGCGCGGCATAGAGCTCGCCGGCGACCGCTTCGAACGTCACGGTGTTGCGGCGCGCGGCGTAGATTTCCAGCAGCTTGACGCGGATTTCGTGACGGTCCGGGTTTTTGCTGATGGCTTCCTTGAGAATTTCCTCGGCCTGCGCATCGCGGCCATAGGCCATGTACACCTCGGCTTCGGCGATGGGATCGACATCGTGGGTATCGATGGTGCCCAGGCCCGCCTGGCTGAAATCGGTCAGGAAAGACGTGTCGCCGGTGTTGACGCTGCCACCCGACGCTGCACCGATCACGGTGTTGGGTTGAACGTCACCGCCGGACATGATGCTGTCTTCAAGTGCGGTGCCGGGCGTTTTGCGACGACGACCGCCCCCCGCCATCATCCACCACAGCACCCCGCCCAGCCCGAGCGCAGCCAGGCCACCGCCCCAATACATCGGATTGGCAAGCAGCGGGTCATACCAGTTCTCGGCAGGCTCGGGGGTGGCCGCGGGCGCCGCAACAGCCGGCGCGGGTGCCGGCTCGGCGGGCGCCTCAGGCGCGGCTTCCGGCACAGCCTCCGGTGCAGGCGCTTCCGGTGCTGCCGCTGCCGGTGCAGGCGCTGCCGGAGCCGACGCTCCATTTTGTGCCTGCTCCTTCATGTCGACCAGCTTCTGCATGTCCTGAATCTGCTTTTCCAGCATGGACACGCGCTGGCTTGACTCCTGCAGCGCTTTTTCGCGTGCAGTGGCGTCTTCTTCCTGGGCACGCAGCTTTTCCTGCAGGGCACGGGTTTCATCGGCCTTGCCCGCGGCAGCCGCTGCCGGCGGCGTGGCCTTGGACAGCTTCAGCACATCCTGCTGGGCCGCGGGTGCCGGTTTGGCGCGGTCTTCCACCTTGGGGGTGATCTTGCCGCTGCTGGCCTGACCTGGGGTGGCCTGAGCCTCGGGCGCAGCGCTCACGGCAGCAGCCAGTTTCTGGCGATAGGCGCGCCAGTCATCCGCCTGCAGCTTGAGTTCGCGCACCGCTTCCCGCTGCGGAATGGCAGCCACTTTGTCAGCCGACGGCACGGTGAGCGTCTTGCCGGCTTTCAGGCGGTTGATATTGCCGTCGAACGCCTGGGTGTTCTGGCGATACAGCCCCAGCAGAGTCTGTTCCAGGCTGACGCCTTCGGGACGAACACGGCTGGCAATGCTCGACAGGGTGTCTCCCCGCTTGACCGTCACGCGATCCGGTGTGGGCTTGCTCGCAGCTGCCGGGGCAGGCGTTTTGGCTGTCTCCGGGGCTGCCGTGGTCGCCGCAGGTGCCGGCTTGGCGGCAGGTGCTTGCGCCGGGGTCACCGCTACCGGGGTCACCGTCTGGGGGCTGCCCACGCCAGGCGGATCGAGCAGCATGGTGTATTCGCGCACCAGCCGTCCCGAAGCCCAGTTCAGTTCAACCAGCATATCGATGAAGGGGTCATTGACCGGGCGGCTGGAGGTGACTTTCAGCACCGCCTTGCCATTGGGTTTTTTCTCAACGGAGAAGCGCAGTGAGGACAGCACCGGAGCGAATTCGACGCGTGCATCGCGAAAAGCCTGGTCCGAAGCAAGGCTGGCTGACAGGCTGTCGAGCTCGGCCTTGTCTGCCGCGAACAATTCGATCTCCGCAGCAAGCGGCTGGCCGAGCGCCGAGGTGACCGACAGCTTACCCAACCCGGCTGCATGTGCCATCAGCGGTACGGCGATCAGGCCGGCAGCCACCAGTTGGGTGGTGAAGCGCTTCAATTTCATCCCGTTTCTCCTTATTCGCCCCGCTCGGCGGGGCTGTTGAATCCTTGACGCCACTATTGACGGCTCGGCAGGCGCAATCTTTAGTGCATGAATCGCACCAGCTCCGGTTTTCCTGCCGTCAGGCCTCGCCCACTCAGGTTTCGAGCAGTATCCGCAGCATGCGGTGCAGCGGCTCCGCCGCCCCCCACAACAGCTGATCGCCGACCGTGAACGCGGTCAGGTACTCGGGGCCCATGTTGAGCTTGCGCATGCGGCCGATCGGCACGGTCAGCGTTCCGGTCACCGCAGCCGGGGTGAGTTCGCGCATGGTGATGTCGCGGTCGTTCGGCACCACCTTGACCCATTGGTTGTGGGCGGCGATCAGGCCGTGGATGTCGGCCAGCGGCACGTCCTTGGTCAGCTTGATGGTGAGCGCCTGCGAGTGGCAGCGCATCGCGCCGACCCGCACGCACAGGCCGTCGATCGGGATCGGCTTGTCGCTGCGGCGCATGATCTTGTTGGCCTCGACCTGCGCCTTCCATTCTTCCTTCGACTGACCGGACTCCAGCGCGACGTCGATCCAGGGAATCAGGTTGCCGGCCAGCGGCACCGGCCAGGCGTCGACCGGGTAGCGGTCAGAGCGGATGAAGTCGGCGACCTTGCGGTCGATCTCCAGAATGGCGGACGCCGGATCGCCGATCAGGTCCATCACCTCAGCGTGCACCGCGCCCATCTGCGAGATCAGTTCGCGCATGTTGCGCGCGCCAGCTCCGGAGGCGGCCTGGTAGGTCATCGGCGATACCCACTCGACCAGCCCGGCGTCGAACAATCCGCCCATCGCCATCAGCATCAGCGAAACCGTGCAGTTGCCGCCGACGTAGGTTTTCACCCCACTGGCAATGCCGTCACGAATGACATTGCCGTTGACCGGATCGAGGATGATGATCGCCTCGTCCTTCATCCTGAGTGTCGAGGCGGCGTCGATCCAGTAACCGTTCCAGCCCGCCGCGCGCAGCTTCGGGTAGATCTCTTTCGTGTAGTCGCCGCCCTGGCAGGTGATGATGGTGTCGCAGGCGCGCAGCTCGTCGATGCTGTTGGCATCCTTCAACGGCGGCACGTCGCGGCCGATGTCGGGACCCTTGCCGCCGGGGTTCGAGGTGGTGAAGAACACCGGCTCGATGTGGTCGAAATCGCGCTCTTCCTTCATCCGGCCCATCAGCACGGAACCCACCATGCCGCGCCAGCCGATCAGTCCTACCTTCATCATGTTCGTCTCCAGAAAATCCGTTCGCGCATTTCCCGCACGGGGCGCGCGTCAAAAATCACAGCGCCTTCACCACCGCGTCGCCCATCTCGCTGCACGACACTTTCCGGGTGCCTTCGGTCCAGATGTCGCCGGTGCGCAGGCCCTGCGCGATCACTTTCTTCACCGCGTTCTCGATGCGATCGGCGGTCGCCAGGTCGGCGAAGGTGTAGCGGTACATCATCGCCACCGACAGGATGGTCGCCAGCGGGTTCGCCAGGTTCCTGCCGGCGATGTCGGGCGCGGAGCCGTGGATCGGCTCGTACATGCCCTTGTTGTGCTCGTCGAGCGAGGCCGACGGCAGCATGCCGATCGAGCCCGACAGCATCGATGCCGCGTCCGACAGGATGTCGCCGAAGATGTTGCCGGTGACGATGGTGTCGAACTGCTTCGGCGCGCGGATCAGCTGCATCGCCGCGTTGTCGACGTACATGTGGGAGAGCGCGACCTCGGGATAGTCCTTGGCCACCTCGACCATCACTTCCTTCCACAGCTCGGAGCATTCGAGCACGTTGGCCTTCTCCACCGAGCACAGCTTCCTGCCGCGCTTCATCGCGATGCCGAAGGCGACGTGCGCCACACGGCGCACTTCCGACTCCGAATACAGCATGGTGTTGAAGCCCACCCTTTCACCATTGCGCACTTCGATGCCGCGCGGTTGGCCGAAATAGACGTCGCCGGTGAGCTCGCGCACGATCATCAGGTCGAGGCCGGACACCACCTCGGGCTTGAGCGATGACGCGCCTGCCAGCTCAGGATACAGCAGCGCCGGGCGCAGGTTGGCGAACAGGTTGAGTTCTTTGCGGATGCGCAAGAGGCCGCGCTCGGGGCGCAGCGGGCGGTCGAGCGTGTCGTACTGTGGCCCGCCGACGGCGCCGAGCAGCACGGCGTCGGCCTCGCGCGCAAGCTTCAGCGTGGCTTCCGGCAGCGGATCGCCCGCCGCGTCGTAGCCGGCGCCACCGATGGGCGCGGTCTCCATTTCGATTTTCGCGCCGCCGGCCCGCAGGACCTCCAGCACCTTCACCGCCTGCGCGACGATTTCCGGACCGATGCCGTCACCCGGCAAAACTGCAATCTTCATTGTCGTAATCCACTAAATAACCAGGGGGCTTCCTGCTTGCGCCGCTCTTCATACGCCTTGATCTTGTCGGCCTGCAACAGCGTGAGGCCGATGTCGTCCAATCCGTTCAACAAGCGATGCTTGCGCCCGCCATCAACTTCAAACTTCAGCACTTCGCCGCCCGGTGTGGTGACTGTCTGCTTGTCGAGATCGACATTGAGCCGGTAGCCCTCGCGGGCCTCGCATTCGCGGAACAGGCGGTCAACCACTGCGGCATCCAGCACGATCGGCAGGACGCCGTTCTTGAAGCAGTTGTTGTAGAAGATGTCGGCAAAGCTCGGCGCGATGATGGCGCGGATGCCGTAGTCTTCCAGCGCCCACGGCGCGTGCTCGCGGCTCGACCCGCAGCCGAAGTTCTCACGCGCAAGCAGCACCGAAGCCCCCTTGTAGCGCGGGAAGTTCAGCACGAAGTCGGGATTGGGCTTGCGCGTGGCGGGGTCCATGCCCGGTTCGCCGTGGTCGAGATAACGCCATTCGTCAAACAGGTTGGGGCCGAAACCGGCGCGCTTGATCGACTTCAAGAACTGCTTGGGGATGATGGCGTCGGTGTCGACGTTGGCGCGGTCGAGCGGAACCACCAGCCCGTCGAGTGTGGTGAATGCCTGCATGTGACTAGTTGCCCGCCTTGCTGCCGGCTTTTTCGATCGCGCTGCCGGCTTTCTGGACATCCTGCCCTAAGCCCTCAAGCGTGTTGCAACCCGCCAGCGTCAAGGCAGCGACAATCAAAACGGCGATCATCGGTTTCATAAGGCGTTCTCCTTAAAAATGTCGTACATCGACGAAATGTCCGGCACACGCGGCGGCGGCGGCCATCGCCGGACTGACCAGATGGGTCCTGCCGCCCTGCCCCTGCCGCCCCTCGAAATTGCGGTTGGAGGTGGAGGCGCAGCGCTCGCCCGGCTCAAGACGGTCGGCGTTCATCGCCAGGCACATCGAGCAGCCGGGTTCGCGCCACTCGAAACCGGCTTCGATGAAAATCTTGTCCAGGCCTTCGGCCTCGGCCTGCTGCTTGACCAGGCCCGACCCCGGCACCACCATCGCCAGCTTGACGTTGGACGCGACCTTGCGGCCCTTCGCCACGCCGGCGGCTTCGCGCAGGTCCTCGATGCGGGAATTGGTGCACGAGCCGATGAAGACCTTGTCCACCGGAATCTCGGCGATCGGCGTGCCGGCCTGCAAACCCATGTATTCCAGCGCGCGCGTCCAGTCGTGCCGCTTGACCTCGCTCGGCGCGTCGGCCGGGTTGGGCACGCTGCCGCCGATGGTCGTCACCATCTCGGGCGAGGTGCCCCAGGTGACCTGCGGCTCGATCTTCGCGGCGTCGAGTTCGACCACGCGGTCGAACCTGGCGTCAGCATCCGAATGCAGCGTGTTCCACCACGCCACTGCCTGGTCCCATGCGGCACCCTTGGGCGCGTAGGGACGGCCCTTGACGTAGTCGATCGTGGTCTGGTCGACCGCCACCATGCCAGCGCGGGCGCCTGCTTCGATCGCCATGTTGCACAGCGTCATGCGGCCTTCCATCGACAGGGCGCGGATCGCCAAGCCGCCGAACTCCAACGCGTAGCCGGTGCCGCCGGCGGTGCCGATCTCGCCGATAATGGCGAGCGCGACGTCCTTGGCCGTCACGCCTTTGCCGAGTGTGCCTTCGACATTGATCAGCATGGTCTTGGAGGGCTTCTGCCACAGGCATTGCGTCGCCAGCACGTGCTCGACCTCGGAGGTGCCGATGCCGAACGCCAGCGCGCCGAACGCGCCATGGGTCGAGGTGTGCGAGTCGCCGCACACCACCGTCATGCCGGGCAGGGTCAGGCCCTCTTCGGGGCCGATGACGTGGACGATGCCCTGGCGGATGTCGTCCATCTTGAATTCGGTGATGCCGAACTCGGCGCAGTTGGCATCGA
>JAJYXG010000085.1:0-3502 GCA_021791095.1 Pseudomonadota bacterium | reverse complement strand
TTGCCTGGCTGGGCCTGCAGCAGGATGGTTTCAGTGTTGCCGTCGAATCAGCCATTGCGCGCCACGGCCGGCGACGGGTGGGTGTGCTGCTCGGCACCAGCACCTCCGGCATCCTGCAGACCGAACAGGCTTACCGTCGCCGCGACCCGGTGACGGGCGCCCTGCCGGACGGCTTCCACTATCGCGCCACCCACAACACCTATTCGGTGGCCGACTTCGTGCGCACCGCCTTCAATCTGGAAGGCCCGGCCGTGGTGGTCTCCACCGCCTGCTCGTCGAGCGCCAAGGTGTTCGCGGCGGCGGCACGGATGATCGCGGCCGGCCTGATCGACGCCGCCATCGTCGGCGGCGTCGATTCCCTGTGCCTGACGACGCTCTACGGCTTCAACTCGCTGGAGCTGCTTTCGTCCGAGCCCTGCCGGCCCTACGACGCGGATCGCAACGGTCTCTCCATCGGCGAGGCGGCCGCCTTCATCCTGCTCGAGCGCCCGGCCGACAGCCTCGACGCCGATGCCGTGCTGCTGCTGGGAACCGGCGAATCGAGCGATGCCCACCACATGTCGTCGCCGCACCCGGAAGGCCTGGGGGCGCGCATGGCGATGGACGCCGCACTCGAGTCGGCGCGCCTGCAACCGGCCGACGTCGACTACATCAACCTGCACGGCACCGCGACGCCGAGCAACGACGCCGCCGAGGGCAGGGCGGTCGCGGCCCTGTTCGGCGATACCGTGCCGTGCAGTTCGACCAAGGGCGCCACCGGCCATACCCTGGGCGCGGCAGGCGGGGTGGAGGCGGTCATCAGCGCGCTGGCGCTGCGGCACGGCTTCCTGCCGGGCGGGATCAACACGCGCCGCGTCGATCCCGGCATCCCCATCCGGTATCTGACCGCGAACCGGGAGACCGCACCGCGCCGGGTGCTGAGCAACGCCTTCGGCTTTGGCGGCACCAACTGCAGCCTGATCCTGGGGCGCGCGCAATGAAGCTCGCCGCCTACCTCGACGGCATCGGCCTGATCGGGCCGGGACTCGACAACTGGGCTGCGGCGCGGCCTATCCTCGCGGGCGCCGCGCCCTACGAAGCGCGCCCCCTCACGGTGGCCGCGCCGCTGTCGCTGCCGCCGGCCGAACGCCGCCGCACCGGCCTCGCGATCAAGGTCGCGCTGGCGGTGGGACAGGAGGCCTGCGCCAACGGCCAGCTCGATGCCAGGAAGCTGGCCGCGGTGTTTTCCTCTTCCGGCGCCGACAATGACAATTGCGATGCCCTCTGCCAGGCGCTGGCCTCCGAGGACCGTCAGATATCGCCGACCCGTTTTCACAACTCGGTGCACAACGCCCCGGCGGGCTACTGGGGCATCGCCTCCGGCGCCATGACTCCGGCCACGGTGCTGTGCGCCCACGACGGCAGCTTCGGCGCCGGCCTGCTGGAGGCGATGACCCAGGTCGCGGTCGAGGGGGACGGCACCCTGTTGATCGCCTACGACATGCCTTATCCCGAACCCATGCACGCCAAGCGTCCGCTGCCCGCTGCCTTCGGCATCGCGCTGGCGCTGATGCCTGAACGCAGCACGCACTCGCTGGCGCGGATCGAGGTCAGCCTCGTCGATGCCGATGCCGATATGCTGGCCGAGCCCGAACTCGAGGCGCTGCGCCGCAGCATCCCCTGCGCGCGCGGGCTGCCGCTGCTGCAAGCCGTTGCCAGCGGCCACGCGGGCACGGTGGTGCTGGATTACCTGGCGCCGCTGAGTCTGGCGATCATGATCGAACCCGAGCATCGCGGCTGATGAAGCCCTACCGCAAGATATTGAAAGAACCGGCGCGTTCGCTCAGAACCCGCATGACCGCTGCCGAACACACGCTGCGGCAGCGCATTCGACGCAAACAGATACGGAATGTGCAGTTCTGTCGGCAAAAGCCGTTGCTTTCGTTCATCGTGGATTTTTACTGCCCGGCAGCGAAGCTGGTGGTTGAGCTTGATGGCAGTCAGCATCTTGAAGCAGTGCATCGGGCCGAAGATCAGGCCCGCGATGCAGCGTTGGCAGGCCTGGGCTTGCATGTGCTGCGGTTTGACAATCGGCAGGTGTTGCTGGAAACGGATGCGGTTCTGGCGGCGATCAATGAAACAGTGAAGGGTCGGATGTGAGCAAAGTCAAAAGCAAATCCCCCCTAGCCCCCCTTTTTCAAAGGGGGGAAGCACGGCACGCTGCATTGGCCTCCCCCTTTGAAAAAGGGGGATTGAGGGGGATTTGCCCGTGCATATGCCGCTAGACCGCGCCTGGCTGCTCGCCCACCTGCCGCACCAGGGCAGCATGTGCCTGCTCGATGCCGTCACCGACTGGGATGGCCAGCGCATCCGCTGCGCGGCGAGCAGCCACCGCCACGCCGACAACCCGCTGCGTGCGCACGACCGCCTGGGCGCGGCCTGCGGCATCGAGTACGCGGCGCAGGCCATGGCCGCCCACGGCGCGCTGCTGGCGGCCAGCGACGGTTCACCCGGAGCCGGCTATCTGGCCAGCGTGCGCGGCGTCGAGCTGCGTGTCGCACGGCTGGACGACATTGCCGCCGACCTCGAGGTCGAGGCGGAGCGCCTGTCCGGCGACGACAACACCCTTCTTTACGGCTTCCGCGTCAGCGCCGCCGGACGCGAATTGCTCAGCGGCCGGGCGGCGGTGGTGCTGGATGCCGGAAAACTGGAGAAGCAAACATGAAACGTGCCCTGGTCACCGGCGGCAGCGGCGGCATCGGCGCGGCGATCTGCCGCCGCCTCGCCGCCGACGGCTGTTTTGTCTACATCCACGCCAATACGAATCTGGCCAGGGCGCAGGCGCTGGCCGACGAAATCCGGGCGGACGGGGGCGCGGCCGAGGCGCTCGCCTTCGACGTCACCGACGCCGACGCCTGCCGGTTGGCGCTGGAAACGCTGGCGGCCGACACGCCGATCCAGGTGCTGGTGAACAACGCCGGGATCCACGACGATGCTGTCTTTCCCGGCATGCGCGCGGCGCAGTGGCATCGCGTGCTGGATGTGTCGCTTTCCGGCTTCTTCAACGTCACCCAGCCGCTGACGCTGCCGATGCTGCGCAGCCGCTGGGGGCGCATCGTCAACATCACCTCCATCGCCGGCCTCACCGGCAACCGCGGCCAGGTCAACTACGCCGCGGCCAAGGGGGCGCTGCACGCCGCGACCAAGTCGCTGTCCCTGGAACTCGCCAGCCGCGGCGTGACGGTCAACGCCGTGGCGCCGGGCATCATCCAGACCGGGATGATAGCCGGCGTGTTCGACGCCCAGGCCATCGCGGGCATGGTGCCGATGAAGCGCGCCGGCCGTCCCGAAGAGGTGGCGGACCTGGTCGGTTTTCTCGCCTCGGAGCAGGCGAGCTACATCAGCGGCCAGATCATCTCGGTGAACGGCGGCATGATTTGAGCACCCCCGCCCACACCCTCGCGGTCCACCAGACCGAGGCGCTGCTGTTCTTCACCCTGCTGCAGCTGATGGTGATTGTCCT
>JAJYXG010000029.1:0-3530 GCA_021791095.1 Pseudomonadota bacterium | reverse complement strand
GTGCCGTGAGAAGAAAATCCGTATCCAGGCCGGCAAAAACGCGCTGGCGCGCGCGCCGCGCGGCCGCCTCGATGCCTGCCGGGTCGTCGCGCGCGACCTGCACGCGATGAATGCTCAATTCGACCGCATGCGCACCGCACAGCTGGCCGCAGAAACCAGCCCAGTCGTCGGCATGCGGCGACAGGCCGTGATGCACATGCACGGCTTGCAGTTCAAACGGGTGTTGATCGCGTAGCACCAGGAGTGCCTGCAGCAGGACAACCGAGTCGAGCCCGCCCGATAGTGCCAGCGTCAGCCGCGCGTGCGGGAAGACATGGCGGACAAGAACGTCCGCCACCGCTGCGAGGATTGCCTTATTTGGCGGGGGTTTCCTTGAAGCTGCCATACGCCCGCAGACGCTTGTAACGCGTGTCCAACAGGGCGTCGAGCGGTTGCTTGCGCAATTCGGCAAGGGTGTCGGTCAGCGCGCGGCGCATCGCCTGGAACATCGCGTCCCAGTCGCGCTGCGCCCCGCCCAGCGGCTCTTCGACAATGCGGTCGACCAGCCCGTTGGCTTTCAGACGGTCGGCGGTAATGCCCAGTGTTTCGGCGGCGACCGAGGCCTTGTCGGCGCTCTTCCACAGAATCGAGGCACAGCCTTCCGGCGAGATCACCGAATAGGTGGAGTACTGCAGGATCATCATGCGGTCGCCGACGCCGATCGCCAGCGCACCGCCCGAGCCGCCTTCGCCGACGATGGTGCAGACGATCGGCGTCTTCAGCTCGGCCATCACGTAGAGGTTGCGCGCGATCGCCTCGGACTGCCCGCGTTCCTCGGCGCCGATGCCGGGATAGGCGCCTGGCGTATCGATGAAGGTGAAAATCGGGAGACCGAACTTTTCGGCGAGACGCATCAGCCGCAGCGCCTTGCGATAGCCCTCGGGACGCGGCATGCCGAAATTGCGGTAGATCTTTTCCTTGGTATCGCGGCCCTTCTGGTGGCCGATCACCATCACCGGCTCGCCGTTGAAGCGCGCCATGCCGCCGACGATCGCGGCGTCGTCGGCGTAGGCGCGATCGCCATGCAGTTCGACGAAATCGGTGAACAGCCCCTGCACGTAATCGAGCGTATACGGGCGTTGCGGATGACGCGCCACCTGCGACACCTGCCACGCGTTGAGCTTGGCGTAGATGTCCCTGGTCAGCGTCTGGCTCTTCTTCTGCAGGCGGCGGATCTCCTCCGAAATATCGAGGGCTGAATCATCCTGCACGAAGCGCAGTTCTTCGATCTTGGCTTCAAGCTCCGCAATCGGTTGCTCGAAATCGAGGAAGGTGGTTTTCATCAAACAGTCTTGGAAAACAGGTTAGCCGGGCATTTTAGCAGCCCGGCGTCATTTGCCATGCAGTTCAGTGATGATGATGCCCGTGCGCGCCGTGCGCGTGACGATGCGTCACCTCGTCCGATGTCGCCGCCCGCACTTCAGTGACCTTGCACTGGAAATGCACCGCCTGACCGGCATAGGGATGGTTGCCGTCGACCACCACCTTTTCTTCGGAAATGTCGGTCACGGTGTAGAGCATTTCCTCGCTGCCGTCGACCGGCGAGCCGACGAACTGCATGCCGATTTCGATGTCGGCGGGAAACGACTCGCGCGGCTCCAGTCGCACCAGGTCCTCCTCGAACTCGCCGAAGGCGTCGGCCGGCTGCAGCTTGAGGTCGACCGTGTCGCCGACGGCCTTGCCTTCCAGCGCCTGCTCCACCAGCGGAAAAATGTTGTCGTAGCCGCCATGCAGGTAGCTGACCGGTTCGTCGCTTTCCTCCAGCAGCTTGCCGTCCATATCCTTGACGATATAGGTGATGGTGACCACGGTATCCTTGCCAATATTCACTTGAGTTCCCCTTTGCTCATTAGAGCAACCAGTTGAAGCACTTCCGCCGCATGGCCGCGGCTGGAAACGCCGTACAGGGCATGACGGATGACGCCCTGTTTGTCGATGATGAAAGTGGAGCGCACCGCGCTTTTGCGCATGACGCCGTCCACTTCCTTGTCCTGCAGCACGCCATACGCCGCACTGGTGACCTGTTCCTTGTCGGCCAGCAGCCGCACGCTGATGCCGTGCTTGTCGCGAAACTCGCCATGCCTGATGCAGTCGTCGCGCGACACGCCGAGCACCTCGGCACCCAGTTTGGCGAAATCGCCTTCCAGTTCGGAAAACTCGATCGCCTCGGTCGTGCAACCGGGCGTATCGTCGCGCACGTAGAAATACAGCACGAGCGTCTTGCCCCGAAACCGGGACAATTCAACGATATTCATGTCCGCGTCCGGATTGGAAAAATCCGGCGCGCGATCTCCTGCTTTCAGCATGCGTGACTCCGCCACGTGTCTTTCCGGCAGCATTCTAACAGCCCCTCCCGGGCTGCATCGTTATAATCGATTTCATGATGAAGACCCTGCTCGGAGGGCTGAGCCCCGCCCGTTTCCTGCGCGATGTCTGGCACAAGCGCCCGCTCCTGATCCGCAACGCCGTGCCCGGCTTCACCGGACTCCTGTCACCCGCCGAGATGCGGGAACTGGCCGGGCGCGACGATGTGGAGTCGCGCCTGATCCAGGGCAGCGGTACGTACTGGCAGCTCGACCATGGCCCATTCAGAAAGGGGGACTTCAGGCGCCTGCCCAAAACCGGGTGGACGCTGCTGGTGCAATCGCTCAACCATTTTCTGCCCGAAGCGGATGCCCTGCTGGCGCATTTCAATTTCATTCCGCACGCCCGGCTCGACGACCTGATGGTGAGCTACGCGGTGCCTGGCGGCAGCGTGGGCCCGCATTTCGATTCGTACGACGTCTTCCTGCTGCAAGGCCAGGGACACCGCCGCTGGCAGATCAGCACGCAAACCGATCTGGCGCTCTTGGACGATGCGCCGCTGAAAATCCTGCGCCGCTTCAAGGCCGAGGACGAATGGGTGCTCGGCCCCGGCGACATGCTCTACCTGCCGCCGCATGTCGCGCATTACGGCGTCGCCGAAGATGCCTGCATGACCTATTCGATCGGCTTTCGCGCCCCCACCACCGAGGAACTGGCGCACGGCTTCCTGATGCATCTGCAGGACACGCTCACGCTGGAGGGGCGCTATGCCGATCCCGACCTGCGCCTGCAAACCCATCCGGGCGAAATCAGCCGGGCGATGCTGGCGCAGATCGAAACCATGATCGCCAAAATCAAATGGGGCAAGCGCGACGTCGCCGAGTTTGCCGGACGCTACCTGTCCGAGCCCAAGCCGAATGTGTTTTTCGACGCGCCCGATGCGCCGCTCAGCCGCGCTGCGTTCAACGGACAGGCAAGCAAGGCGGGCGTGGCGCTGAATCCCAAGTCGCGGCTGCTGTTTGCCGGCGGCCGTTTTTTCATCAATGGCGAGGCCTTCACCCCCGCAGTCGAGGAGTCGGCTGCATTGCGGCAACTGGCCGACCAGCGCCGCCTCGCCCCGCCCCTGCCCGCCGCGCTGCGCGAGCGTTTTTATGACTGGTACGCGGCCGGCTGGCTGGAGATCGACG
>JAJYXG010000128.1:0-3678 GCA_021791095.1 Pseudomonadota bacterium | reverse complement strand
ACGACAACATGCCGGAGCAGAACAACCATGCACCGGCCCGGCCACCAGCGGGCGGGGCTTTCCTCAAGATCGATGCGGTGACCAAGAGCTTCGGCGATGTGGTCGCGGTCGACCATATCGACCTGGACATCCAGAAAGGTGAAATCTTCGCCCTGCTGGGCTCGTCGGGTTGCGGCAAGTCGACCCTGCTGCGCATGCTCGCGGGGTTCGAGACGCCAACCAGCGGACGCGTCCATCTCGCCGGCCAGGACATTACCGACCTTCCGCCCTACGAGCGGCCGATCAACATGATGTTCCAGTCCTACGCCCTGTTCCCCCATCTCACCGTGTTCGACAACATCGCCTTCGGCCTGCGCCGCGACAAGATGGACAAGGCCGCGGTCACGCAGCGCGTCGAGGAGATGCTCGAGCTGGTTCAACTCAAACCCTATGCCAAGCGCAAGCCGCACCAGCTGTCGGGCGGGCAGCAGCAGCGCGTGGCGCTGGCGCGCAGCCTGGCCAAGCGGCCCAATCTGCTGTTGCTCGACGAGCCTCTGGCCGCGCTGGACAAGAAGCTGCGCGAGCGCACCCAACTCGAGCTCGTGAGCATTCTGCGCAAGGTCGGCGTGACGTGCGTGATGGTCACGCACGACCAGGAGGAGGCCATGACCATGGCCGATCGCATTGCCGTGATGCGCGAGGGCCGCTTCCTGCAGCTGGGCACGCCGAGCGAGATCTACGAGCATCCGCAGACCCGCTTCGTCGCCGATTTCATCGGCAACGTCAACCTGTTCGAGGGCCGTCTCGTCACGGACGAGCCCGACCATTGCGAGGTCCAGACGGACGAAGGCCTGTTCCACATCGGCCATGGCATCGCGGGGGCGCTGGGCATGGAACTCAACGTCGCGCTGCGGCCCGAGAAGATCGTGCTCAGGCCCGGCAGCCAGCCCCAGGCCAACAACGCCATGCAGGGCGTGATTTCCGGGCGCTCGTACATGGGCAGCTACACGATGTACGAATTGCTGCTGCCGACGCAACGGCGCATGCGCGTGACGGTGTCCAACGCCGATCGTCATGCGGATCCCTTCGAGGTCGGGGCCACGGTCACCGCGAGCTGGGCCGACACCTCCCCGGTGGTCATCGTCGACTGAGATCGCATCGCCATGAACGACCTCGGCAATCCCACGGGCAAGCAGCCCAGGAAACCTCTGAACTGGGGTCGGCTGGCCGTCATCGGCTCGCCGCAGCTCTGGCTCGTCGCCTTCCTGCTGGCGCCCTTTTTCATCCTGCTGAAGATCAGCCTGTCCGAGAGCAATGCCCTGGGCATCGGATTCGAGCCGATCATCTCCTATGCCAACGACAGCCTGCAGTTCAAGCTGCGTTTCGGCGCTTACCTCGCGCTGTTGCGCGACAACCTCTACATCCTCACGTATCTGTCGTCGCTTTGGTATGCCTTCCTCACCACGGTGTTGTGCCTGGCGATCGGCTACCCCTTTGCCTATTTCATGGCGCGGGCCAACCCGAGCGTGCGCCCGGGCCTGCTGATGCTGGTGATGCTGCCGTTCTGGACCTCCTTCCTCATCCGCATCTACGCCTGGAAAAACCTGCTCGACGTCAACGGCCTGATCAACCAGTTCCTCATGTGGGCCGGCATCATCCACACCCCGCTGCGCATGATGTTCACCGAGTTCTCGTTCATGATCGGCATGGTCTACGGCTACATCCCGTTCATGATCCTGCCGCTCTACGCCACGCTGGTGAAGATGGACACGCGCCTGATCGAGGCCGCAGCCGATCTGGGCGCCACGCCACTCAAGACCTTCTGGCTGGTGACGGTTCCGCTGTCGCGTTCCGGCATCATCGCCGGCTCCCTTCTGGTGTTCATTCCGGCCGTGGGCGAGTACGTCATTCCCGAATTGCTCGCCGGCCCGTCCACGCTCAACATCGGCCGCGTGATGTGGAACGAGTTCTTCGCCAACCTCGACTGGCAGCGGGCTTCCGCCGTGGCCATCGTGATGATCGCCCTCATCCTCGTGCCCATCGCCATCTTCAACAAGTACCAGACCAAGACCATGGAGGCGGCGCGATGAAACGCTCCATGGCCGTCCCCATGACCTGGATGACCCTGGTCTACATCTTTCTTTACCTGCCCATCGTCGTCCTGGTGGTGTACTCGTTCAACGATTCGCGCATGGTCACCATCTGGGGGGGCTGGACCCTGAAGTGGTACGGCGCCGTCGTGCATGACCACGAAGTCATCAGCGGGCTCATGCTTTCGCTCAAGGTGGCCCTGGCCACCGCGACGACCTCGGTGGTCCTGGGCACGCTCGCCGCGTTCGCGCTCACGCGCTATCGCCGTTTTCGCGGCAAGGGCCTGCTGAACTTCATGATCAACATTCCCCTGGTCATGCCGACGGTGGTCATCGCACTGGCCTTGCTGCTGTTTTTCGTCACCGTGCAAAAGGCCATCGGTTTTCCCCAGAAGGGCTTTTTCACCATTTTCATCGGGCATACCGTGATGGCCATCTCCTACGCCACCGTGGTCGTGCAGTCGCGCCTGAAGGAGATGGACCAATCCATCGAGGAGGCGGCCATGGATCTCGGCGCGCGCCCCTTCCAGGTGTTCATGCTGGTCACGCTGCCGTCCATCTCGCAGGCCCTCGCCTCGGCCTGGCTGCTGGCGTTCTCGCTTTCGCTCGACGAGGTGGTGATTTCCGCTTTCCTGTCGGGGCCTGGCAGCACCACCTTGCCGGTGGTCATCTTCTCGCGCGCCCGCCTGGGCCTGAGCCCGACCATCAACGTGGTGGGCGCCATCACCGTCTACCTCGTCGTCGTCGCCGTGGCCATCAGCAGCGTTCTCATGGCCAGGCGCGAGCGCTTGCGCGCCAAGGAAAGCGCCGACGCGTACCGACAGCAAATGGATTTCCATCCGGCCATCCATGCGGGGGATACCGGAACCGTTTTGTCGTAGTCCGTTCACAACGTTCGCTCAGGGAGAAGACCATGCAGAAGAAGTTCAGATTGTCGATATTGACGCTCAGCCTCGGCTTCGCGCCGGCCATCGCCATGGCCGACACGAACGCCGACATCCTCAAGGAAATCGAGGCCCTCAAGGCCAAGGTGCAGCAGCTCGAAGCACAGGTTCAGGCCAACCAAAAAGCCACCGAAGAGGCCGCGCAGGTGGCCAACCACGCGGACGTGCAGGTCAGCGGCATCAAGCAGCAGACCGACAAGTCGGGTCTCAAGGGTCTGACCGTCACCGGCATGATTGCGCCGGCTTATGTGTATAACCAGGATCAGCAGGCGAGTTCGTTCGTATTCCTCAACAGGTCGAACGGCAGCCCGAGCAATGGGACGCTCTACAACTATGACAATTCTTATTTTGGCGGGGCCTATATCCAGTTCCAGAAGGTGACCGAGGGCGGGACCAAGTGGAACCTGACGCTGGCGCCGGACCGTGGCGCGGGAACATTGATGAACGGCCAATCCATCGTGCATGAGGCCTCGGTGGCCTTGCCGCTCAATGACAGCACCAAACTTATTGCCGGCCAGATTCCCGACTGGGAAGGCTATGAGTACATCTGGGACAACCAGACCAAGACCATCACCCACAACCTGCTGTTCGACTTCACCGAAGTCACCGCCTACACGGGGGTCGGCCTGGACGTGACCAGCGGCAACTGGGAATGGAAGACGATG